>NZ_JAMZGM010000013.1 GCF_024158605.1 Sebaldella sp. S0638
TCTTAATAGTTACAATATTTTTTAAATAAATTATTTATTATAGTCGGTTTAATTTACAGACTTTATTACACACTCTCCAACCTCTTCTGGATAATTTGAAAACCATTTTATCTCCTATCCTTTCATATTCCATAATTTAATAAACTCAGTCATAAATTTTTCTGCTATTTCCCGACTATTGTCAATTGTAATTGTTTCATTGTGATACTGAGCCTTATTTGTCCAGTTATATGATCCATGTATAACAGTTTTTAAATCAATAACACAAAACTTATTATGCATTAGATTTTTATATGGCCCCCTTGGAGGTAGGGCGATTGTTTCAAAATGCTTCTTACACTTTTCTATTGTTTCTTTATTTATACTATCATCCATTGTAATAATCCTTATACTCAATCCTTCTTTTTGTCTTTTGTATAATTCATTTAGAATCGTTTTATCAGTTATCCATGCTACACAAACCCATATTAAATACTTTGCTGCTTTTATTTGTTCTATGATTTGGGCTTGTATATCTTCAAAATGCGGGGTAACTTCCACATCATCCGGAAGATCTTCCCCAGTTATTTTATATACTCCATCAAAATCTTGAAATTTATATCCGTCATTTATAATTATTTCATTAATCTTCTCTACCGCAATATCTCTATTTAACCTTTCATCCTTAGCAAAATGTCGAGAATCAGCTATTAAATTGAATATTATTTTTAACTTACTGCTACCGTTTAATTCTTTCAGTATCTTTTCAGTATATTGGTTTCTAGATATCCCCCCTGGTAAACCCAGTGGCAAACCATTGTTTTTATCCCAATTATAAGTATCTCTTATACCCACTTGGTTAAATAGTTTTGTAATGTCAGGGCCTGACAAATAAGGAGTATAGTCGCTATCTCCTATTACATAATCTTTCAGTATCTCTATTGATAAATTACTCAATTTCATATATAGCCACCTTTTATTTTATAAAATTTTATTCAAGATACTTCTGAGGTAAAAAAGAGTCCGAGGGTCTCGCGATCCCAAATAAGAACTAGATTTATTCTAAAAAAATTTTCATTACGTTTCGTTTAGTTAACTCCTTAAATTGCTATATCTCTTATTAATAAAGGAATTAACAATATAAAATGAACTATGTATGCAAGTCTTATGCATTTCGTTTTAAATGTATCTCTGGAATATAAAAGGTACTTCCAGAGTATATTATTAACGGGTCTTGCGAGTTCCAGAGAACACATATTTATTGGATTATTTTATCTTCATGTCCTGTCCAAGTATTTAAGACTTATAAAAACCTCACAATAGTTCCGCATATAGTACCTATAATAAAACTACTTACTACAATTATTGGGGCAGATTTCCTATCGCTTTTTGATACAATAATAACCATGGGTAAGGCACATATCACATATAATAATCCACCCATTACAATTTTGGATATATTTATATTTAGATAATACAAAATTGTCGGCATTATAAAATGGAATATAAATGCTGAGGAACAATCGAACTTGTCTAATTTTTTCTTTACCATTGGTAGTACATCAATTATTCCGAACAATATTCCTATTCCTAATAATATAACTTGAATTTTCATAGTTGATCTCCTTTCAAAAGTTTATAATATATTACCTGTGTCAAGAGTCACGACAGAGGGGCGAGGAAATTACTCAGTCCTTAATTATCATGAGGCGCACGATTCGTTCAGTCATTGCAAACACTAGTTTTGAAGTATACTGAAATTTTAGTATAGCTATTTATAAGGGGTGTATGTTTTGGACAGACCCTAAGTCAGACTTAGGGGCATCACTGACAGCTACTTAAAGCTAGAGTAACATTTTGTGACGTCAGATAAAGCCAAAACTCGCCATATCTATGTCCACTCAAATCTGAGAAGATCACTCAAATTTGGATTAACCTAAAATATTCTGAGCTGCCACTCTTTTCTGAGTCACTTTGTGCGATTCAGCGATTATATATTATAGAATTAAAAAATATATCTCCTCAAACTTTAGGTGATCTATTTCTTATTTTAGCCGGCTAAAAAATCAGCAGAATAAAACTTCTACTATAGGCCCCAAAATAGCGAAATCCCAATCATGGGTTCTGAGGATTTTGTTATTTATCAGCTCATTTTTGAGCTGATCTTAACCAATAGATTTCAAATCTGACAGCTCATTTTTGAGCAGTCCTCAGCCGGTACATTTGAAATGTATCGCTATTTCTTCCTGAAATGAAATTTTCTTTTCTAGTATATTGCCTGGATTTAATCTAGGCTGTTATATTTTCAATTACCTCATGCTTTACGATGCAGTACCACTGGATCAGGTTTAAACTCCAGAGCTCATATTTTCGATTTAAGGGCATTTCTGCTCGCCGAACTATTTGACGTAGAGCAATGTGTAGATTTGTTTTAAAATCAAAATTTGGAGCCCTTAAGGATTTATTTATTATGCTTCTTCTCATAAGTTATATTTTGGACATAATTATCCCATATATTTTGTTCTCTTGGCGTCAATTTTTCAATATATTCATCTCCATAAATTCCTTGTTTTCGTTTTACTCTCTCAAGTTCTTCATCTGTATAGTCATCAGCATTTTCATATTCATCAAAAGCATTTTCAATTTTTTCTTCAATAAGTTCTTCTATGTCATTAATTAATTCAGCAATATTTATTTTGCCTACCCTATCTTCATAAGCAATATAATATTCATATCCATAACCGAATTCTGTCTCTTCTTCTAATATTCTATAGTCCATTAATCCTATCATTTTTTTTATAAGATCATCTATCATAGCTTGTGATTCAAAATCTCCGATTAATTTATATAAGCTAACTTCTAAAATATCGGCTATTTCATTAAGAAGAGAGTCAGAGATGGGTATTTGCCCATATTCATACCTTTGAATTGTATAAGTAGTTTTCTCAAGCCTTTTCCCAAGGTCTTCTTGAGTTATCTTTCTTAACAATCTATATTTTTTGATATTTTTACCTATTATTTTATCCTTATCTTGTTGAGGTTCTTGTGACTTATTAGATTCCATTTATCTCACCCACTAGTGTTTTTTACTATTTTATCATTTATTTTTTAAATTTCAAAACTTTTTATTGACAAAAACCACTTATGACGTTATATTTATGACAACATAAAAAGTGGTGTAAATGTTTTTAGAAAAGGAGAGTGTAAAAAATTAAAATAAGAAAGTTAAAAGCATTATTACTGGAATATAATTACAAGTATTGTGAAGTGGCTAATGCTTTGAAAATATCAGAATCAAATGTAGCTGCTAAAATGAATGACAAACGGGAATTTAAACCAAGTGAAATATCAAAGCTGAGAAAACTTTTAAAATTAACAGATCAAGAAGTCATTGAAATATTTATTGATTAGAAAGGAGAAAATATGCAGATAGAAACATTTAAAACTAAATGTCAAGCTGTAACGACAGGCGGTAAGGTTAGAGGAGTGTATCAAACTTTAGAAGAATTGCAGGAAGAAGTGAACGATTTTATCCGGCAAGTAAAAGTATTTGACATAAAACATACTATTGAAGCAGCCAATACTACCATTCACTACTTCACAGTAATATATGAAGAAGAGGAATAAAAGGAGGGTCTTACAATGAACTTTAAGGAATGTTACAAAGGCTTTCTACAGTCTAATGGTAAAGCTCCCGCAGTATCTTATAAAAGTAAAAATACAAAGTTTTTATCCTATGAAGCTGCAAAAACTTACAATGAATTTGTTGGGATACTGGCAGATAATACCATATTGGTAGATGTGGATACTGAACTTGAGGGAGAATTATTAAAATCAATCCTGGAGGAAATGGAGATAAAATGCCCTGTATTAAGAACCACAAAAGGTTATCATTTTTTATTCAAACATAATAATATGTATAAAAAATGTACTTCAAAAATCAAAACTCCAATAGGAATAACTATTGATGTTAAGTTCGGAGCTCACCTGGGCGTACAATGTTTAAAACTCAGCGGTGTTGAAAGAGAAATATTGAGTGATCCAAATTATGACGAAATACCGGAAATACCAAAATTCTTGTATGCACCTACTAAGAATACATTTAAGAATCTTGATGTTATTGAAATGGGAGAGGGCGAACGGAATAATACTTTAAGTGCTCATAAATTTCATTTATATAAATTAGGCTACAACGACAATGAAATAATGGAAATATGTTGTCTTATTAATGAATATGTATTTTCTGAATCATTGGACGAGGACGAATTTCAAACTATCATGAGAGATGAAAATATACCAAAACAAATCAGATTTTTTGATGATAATAATAAATTTCAACATCATAAATTTGCGGAACATATCCGGGATAATTTCCATGTGAAAATGATTGATGATAGGCTGCATATCTATGATAATGGATACTACAGATACGATAATGAGAGTAAAATTATAGAGCGGTTTATGCAGGGAACAATTGCCTTTTTAAGCAGACATCAAAGGGCAGAGGCTACAGCCACACTAAAATTAATATGTGAAGAAGTACAGATTGATAAGTTTTATATTTGTTTCAATAATGGACTTTATCATGTTAAAACTCAAGAGTTTATCCCACATACACCGGATATAATATGTACCAATAAAGTACCACATAATTTCTATCCTGAAGCGAGCAGGAATGAGATAGATAAAATAGTATCAAGTTTTGTGTGCGATGATAAAGAATTAAAAGCTTTACTCTATGAAATAATTGGATATATATTTTACCCTGATCCCTTCCTTGATAAATGTTTTATCATAAAAGGTGATCACGATAATGGTAAAAGTAAATTTCTCTATATGATTGAATGCATGGTTGGTAGAAAAAATACCAGTTTTCTTGATTTAAAGCAGTTTAATGAGAGATTTACTCCGTCAACACTGTATGGAAAACTAGTTAATATAGGTGATGATATATCTAACCAATTTATGGAAGAAACAGCAATTTTTAAAAAACTTGTCACTGGGGAAACTTTACTTATTGAAGAAAAAGGAAAAAATGCCGTAGAGTACACACCAAGGGTGAAACATTTTTTCGGGGCAAATGTAATTCCTAGGTTTCCGGATATGACTGGTGCAATAAAGAAAAGGGTCTTTATAATTCCCTTTAATAATGATTTTAGTCCGGGAAGCCCGAACAGAGATGAATTTATAAATGAAAAATTAGAAAAAGAAGAGAATCAAGAGGCCCTTATCCAATTGGCAATTGAAAGCTTTAATAAAGTAATGAAAAATGAGGAATTAACAATACCAGAGTGTGTAAAGGATGAGCTCAAAGTATTTGATCATGAGAATAATCCTATATTAACATTCATAGAGGAGAAAGATGAGGAATCTCCAAATGGTGGTTGGTACTTAAGAAAAGCAACAACCGAGGTCTTTAATTCTTATAAATGGTGGTGCATGGAAAACGGCTATAGAGCTTTTGCACAAAGTAAATTCTCAGCAGAAATGAAAAAACTAAAGCAATTGGATATTAAAAACATCAGGGAAAGTGGGAAAGTTTCAAGGTGTTTTGTACAAGAATGCCCTATAAATTGAAAGTGTTATGCATTTCTGAACTCCCAGTTGTCTATTATTACTAGGTTTTATGCTTTTTAGTTACGCTTAGTTATGCATTGATGTAAATAAGCATAACAGCGGAATGAATGATCGCTACTGGACTAGAATATATTTTGTTACGCTGTTACTATTAAATTTATATTCTTATATATATAGACAAAGTAATAAAATTAAAAATAATATATATATTTATATATAAGGAATAAGAAAAGATGCGTAACAGTAACATAATAGATTCAACAACTGGAAAACAAAGGGTTTTGATGTGTTACGCTCTAAAAATGATATATGTAACATTTTGCTGAATAATGTTGAAATAAAAGTGATAATTATGACGATATTAGAAGGACTGATGAAATTGTATAACATAACTAAGAAAGACTTAGCAGCACAACTGGGAGTTACTACTAGAACATTGAATAGAAGACTAAAAGATACAAGTGAATGGAAATTACGGGATATTAATAATATTGTTGATATTTTTAGTCTAGAATCGTATCAATTTAAATATATATTCAAATCAAAAGTTGCTATTAATGGGAAAGAATTAGATAAGTGGATAAAGAAAATGGAGTGTTTTATTAATAGAAACGCTACTACAAAATACTGCAATAAAATGTAGGGAAATGTTGGAAATAAAATTTTGTAATTGCTAAGAAATGCTAAGGTATAAAACATTAGTATTCTATGGTCGATGTTATAAATGCAACCTGAGAAAACCTATATATTGAACTAGATAATACTAGACTTTTTAAATAAAAGAGGTGATAAAATGAAAAGTTTCTTTGAGTCTGCAGCTGGAATCATATTATTAATCGGAGCAGGATCAGAAAATTTGCTGACTACTGCAACATTTATAATAATATTTGTATTATTTATGGCCTGTCTAAAAATAAAAAAAGAGATAGTAATCCAGCTAGATTAAGCTATCTCTGCAAATCTTTTCTCGTTGGAGAAAAAACTATCGTGTGATATAATTATTACAACAACAGAATTATATCACACTTTAAAATTTTTTTAAAGGATGTGATTTTTTATGAGAAATCCTAATGGATATGGAAGTGTCCATAAACTTTCAGGAAAAAGAAGAAAACCCTATGCTGTTCAAGTTACAACAGGATGGGATGAAGAAGGTAGGCAAATAAGAAAATATTTAAGCTATCATACTTCTAAATCAGAAGCCATGAGAGCATTAGCAAAGTATAATGATAACCCATATGATCTGGATAATATTTCTGTCACATTTGCTGAAATATACAATAGATGGAGTGAACTTAAATTTAAAGAAATTGGTAGATCAGGAATTCTTGGATATCAAGCTGCTTATAAAACCTGTGAGCCTTTATACAATATAAAGTTTCAAGATATCAAAACAAGTCATCTGCAGGGAATAGTACAAAATTGTGGCAAAAAACATCAATCTTTGAAGAAGATAAAGGTACTGTTTAATCAACTTTTTGAATATGCTATGAAGCATGATATTGTTATGAAAGATTATAGTAATTTTGTTGAAATTGGTAAAAATAAAGAAGTATCCACAAGAAAACCTTTTTCAGCAGAAGAAATCCAAATACTTTGGGAAAATTCACATTTACCCTATGTTGATACTATTCTGATTATGATTTATTCTGGATTTAGAATAGGTGAATTGTTAGATATTAAATTAGAAAATATTGATTTGATCAACAGAACTATCACAGGTGGTTCTAAAACAGAAGCAGGTAAGAATAGACTTGTTCCTATACATGATAAAATTTTTGATTTTATTAAAAATAGAATGGAGTATAATAAAAGTGAGTATTTGATATGTAATTCAAGAAATAAAAAGATCCTATATGATCTGTATAAAACTAAATATTTTTATGGTGCTATGGAAAAACTTAGCATGTGCCACAAACCGCATGATTGTAGACATACTTTTGCGACTTTATTAAATAATGCAGAAGCAAATAGCACATCAATTAAAAACCTAATCGGGCATAGTAACTTCCTGACTACTGAAAAAATATACTCTCATAAAGATGTGGAAGAATTGAGAAAAGCTATTAAATTAATCAAATAAATTTGTCAGCTTGTTGTCTGCTGTTGATTAAATTCATAAGCATTTTACAAAAATTATAGTAAGTTAAAATACAGTAACGACAGTATTCAGTGACCTTGAGAGATCAAAAGTGTTATTTCTGGGATAATAATTATGACATACTGATAGATTATTTATATTCAATCCTGATTTTTTCAGTCTTTCCATCCATTCTTCAGAAACAGTGGAAGCATTCAGCTGAATATTATATTTATGGCTTAATTCAGCTGTCTCTTTGTCATCAAAGCCGAAATCCAGTCTCAAAGCATGTATCTTATAGTCTTCCCAACGGAATTCATCAAAAAATCCCTTTGAAATATCCACTATTACTTTCATATTACGTTTTTCTGCTTCTTTTAGTATTATTTCAAATTCATCTTTTACTCTTTTTCTATCTGTTTCAGGAATATGTACAGAAGTAAAAACATATTCTATCCCGTTTTTATACGCTCTTTCCATATACTCGATATTTTCTGCCGCAGAATAATCCAGTCCGGGAAAAATAGAAACTCCTCTCATTACCTTACCTCCGATTCTAAAAAAACATATATTTACATTATAACTAAACATTTGTTTCTAAAAAACACATATCCTCACTATAATCCGGTATCTGTTTTAGATATCCGAGTTTTCCCCAAAGCCTCCAATGCCTTATCATAAATCAGGTTAAAATAAGCTGTATATAATATGTCAATGACATTCAACATTGATATTCTCGAATATATCGCCGCACTTCTGTATAAATTCTCTTTTGCAGTTACATAAAGCGACTTATCTGCGAATTTTTCCAGTGTATTATCAGAATTTTTAGTAATTGTAACGATCTTTGCTTTATTTTCAGTGAGAATTTTTGCTATTTCCAGCATTTCAGCAGTTTCTCCCGAATAGGAAAATATAATAGCAGTATGATTTTCATTGGAATTTTTTGCCTGCACATACTGCTGGTCATAGAGCGCATATGTCGCAGTCACCTTTCC
The DNA here is from genome assembly GCF_024158605.1 of Sebaldella sp. S0638. Lineage (NCBI taxonomy): Bacteria > Fusobacteriati > Fusobacteriota > Fusobacteriia > Fusobacteriales > Leptotrichiaceae > Sebaldella > Sebaldella sp. S0638. The sequence goes on from NZ_JAMZGM010000013.1 coordinate 8,635, forward strand.
TATTCTCATAAATTTATAATTGGCATCCAGTGCCACAAAATGTGATGCTCCTGAACCGTATAAATCCAGAATCTCAGCATCATCAATCATGTTTATCACCGATTTCACCACATTTTCATCTGTTAAAATCCTGGTTTCCTTTAATGAATCTATACTCAGAGAGCTTATTTTATCTATAATGTCACTTATAGAATCTTCTCTGTCTATTTCATTGTTTTTATTTATTTCCATGCTGTTCTTAATAAAAAAGTTTATTTCAGAAGCCAGCATTACTTTGAATTCCTGATATCCCCCTATACCTATCTTTTTACATAATCTGATTATGGTAGCGGGACTTGTATATGTCTTTTTTGCCAATTCAGTGCATGAAAGCTTTATTACCTCGTCAGAATGCGTAATTATATACTTTGCTGCTTCTACTTCATTTGGTGTAAAATTCTTGGCCTCTCTCAACTTTATTATCAGGCTCATATTTTTACCTCATTTCCAAATATTATAGCTTTTCATTATTTAAAATCATTATATCAGATATTTTGTAAAAAAGAAAAGTTTATCCTGCCGGAGAATCCCGAAAACTTTACTTTTTACCATAATATAAAAACTGTATCAGACTAAAATCCTATACAGCTGTCACTGCTGACAGCATGTCATGATTCATTCCAATACAGTTTTTCTGCTAATTCTCTTCTCCCAGTATCTTTCTCCAGAGATCCTTTGCCCTCTCTACTTTAAACCTGTTATAAACCACATATACACTGGGGATTTCATTATCTTCCTTTAACTCACTCCAGCTCAGGATTCTTCCGTATTCTTTATACTTTCTGTAAAGCAGATCCCTTATTTCTTCTCTTTCACGGTAAAATATTTCTTCATTATTAATAAATCCCGCTAGCTTCCGTAAATTATCTATACCGCCGAATCTTCCGGCAATTCCCGTTCCTGTCATAGGGAAGTTATTCTGTTTCATATCAATTATCGAAGCCCCGCAGTCTTCTTTCCCTATCTTTAATGATAAAGCCCTGTACAGCTTTAACAATTCATCATTGTTGTACCTCTTTTGCCTTGGGATATACTTTTTTCTGCTCTTACATCTTACAAGCCCTAGTATTTCTCTTAATTCCGACCACTTCCAATATTTCTCTATCTCTTCCACAGAAATTACATCTTTAATTTTATCAAGATCTTTCTTAAATATTAACTCATAATTCGCTACTTTATGTTTCAGAATTTTTAATATCTCTTCTTTTCTTGATTTCGACATATTCCTCTCCTAATTTTGTATTTGTTTCATCAATAATTTAACATAAAATTTTGTTTTTTTCAATTTTTTTTGTTTTATATTTTCTGTGAATTTAATCAAATATCATATTTTTCTATAAAAAATACATATTATTATATAAAAAAGTGAACATAAAATAAAATGTCCACTTTTTATAATATATTTATCTGTATAGTTTTATTCTACTCTTACATAGTAAAAATCATAACCAGATGCGATTTTAGTAAAATTCATATCTTTTATTCTCTCATTTACAAGCATATTTTTTATGTTATATGTAAGCATAGCAATAGGAAGTTCTTTTCCTAATATTTTTTCTGCATCCATCATACTTTTCATTCTTACAGAATTATCTACGCTGTTTTTAGCAGTTTCCATTAATTTGTCATATTCAGGATTCGACCAGTTTGTCTTGTTATTTCCTCCGTTTGTTACCCACATATCCATATATGTCATAGGATCAAGATAATCAGGCCCCCATTGTGACAGATCCATATCGTAGTTACCCTGTGTTTCATTTTGTGAGAATATTTTAAATGTATTAGTTTCTATTTTTACATCAAGACCAAGTACAGTTCTCAGTTTTTCCTGAAGATACTCTGCCAGTTTCTGATTGTCAGGGGCTTCATATATCATCAAAGTAAGTGTAGGCGTTCCTGTTTCCCCTATCTCTTTCAATCCTTCCTGAAACAGCTGTTTTGCTTTTTCAGGATTATATTTTTCAAAAATATCTCCGTTTTCTTTTCTGAAATCTCCGCCGGCTGATCCTCCGTATCCTTCCGGAACAAACCCGTAAGCAGGCATAAAGCTTCCTTTTGATACGTTTTCTGTCATTTCGTTTCTGTCTATTGCCATAGAAACAGCTTCTCTTATTTTCTGGTTAGCAAGAAGCTTATTTTTAACATTGAATTTCAAAAATTTTATAGAACCTTTATTATATGAATAAAGTCTTTTATCTTCTCTATACTCTATCAGCTGTTCTCCTGACAGCTCTGTAATATCCAGTTCCCCGTTCTTAAATGCATTTAGAGCTGCAAGAGGGTCGGAAATCATTTTTATTTCCAGTTCATCAAGATGAATATTATCTTTATTCCAGTAATTTTCATTTTTAGCAAGAAGAATACTAGTTTCAGGTGTCCATTTTTTCACTGCATAAGGCCCGTTACCCATTATCTTGTCTGCTGACAGTGAAAAATCTTTTCCTGCTTCGTTATAGAACTTTTCATTAACCGGATAGTATGTAGGAAATGAAAATAATGAAAGCAGATATGGTGTAGGCTGATTCAGCTCTATTTCCAGAGTGTTGTCATCCGGAGTCTTTATTGCCACATCTTCTTTTTTCCCTTTTCCTTCGTTATATTCTCTGGCTCCTTTTATATAATAGAGCTCATATGCATATTCTGATGCTGTCTGAGGATCAAGTGCCCTAAGCCAGCCAAATGCAAAATCTTTTGATGTTACAGGGTCTCCGTTTGCCCATTTCATATCTTTTCTCAAATGAAATACCCATTTTAGGCCGTCTTCACTAATTTCCCAGCTTTCAGCCGCTGCAGGAACCACTTTTCCCTCTCTGTCAAGCCTTGTCAGCCCTTCATAAATAAGAGAGTCTATTGTTATTCCGGAAGCATCTGATGCCAGCTGCGGATCCAGTGATTTTGGTTCTGACTGTAGATTTACCGCAATTTTTTTCATATCACTGCTTTTTTTAGTACCGCTGTCACTTTTGCCGCATGATATTACAAAAAACAATAATGTTAACATTGTTAAAAATATTTTTTTCATTCACAGCACCTTCCTCAATAATTTATTCTTTCATTATTTTATCATTCTTTCAGTTGTAATTGCAAGTATTCTCATAAAAAATACCTTAATATCCTCTGATATTTTTTTGCAAAAATTATACAATATTTTCTTACTTATATTTAAAATAGTAAATAACACAGTAAAATCAACCCATCATACAATTTTACAATAAAATCAAAACAAACTGGTTCTCTGTACTTAGTATTGCCCGAGAAAAATCATTGTATAAAAAAGCAGACTATACCGCTTTTGGGAATAGTCTGCTGTTATTTTAATTATTCTACATAAGCATCATATAAATAATATTCTGCCCCGATTCCTTTGAAATATACATTTTTTATTTTGGGATTCAGTAGAATTACCCTTGTAGAGTAAAGCAGAGCTCCCACAGGCATATCATCGCCCAATATTTTCTCTGCATCTCTCATTGCCTGCATTCTTACTTTATTATCTCCGCTGTTATTTGCTGTTTTTATAAGTTCGTCATACTTTGGATTCGAGTATGAAGAGTGGTTATTTCCGCCGTTTGTAATAAATAAATCCATATATGTCATAGGATCTGCATAATCAGAACCCCATCCCGATAATACTATCTCAAAATCTTTCTGCTGAAGTCTAGCCATTCTCTCCTTAAAAGGAATCGGCTCTATTTTTATATTTGCTCCCAGATTAGTTCTCAGTTTTTCCTGTACATATTCCGCTATCTTCTTATTATTTCCCGCTTCATTTATAATAAGCGACAGTTCGGGAAGCTCACTTATCCCTAGTTCTGCCAGTCCTTCCTGATAAAGTCTTTTTGCTTCTTCGGGATTATATCTGGGATAAGCATCTCCGTTTTCCTCTCTGAAAGTTTTAATTTCTCCGGGAAATCCTGTAGGAACCATGCCGTAAGCACCTTCTCCCGTACCTTTTACTATGGTATTTGCCATTTCTTCCTTATCAATTGCAAGAGTCAATGCCTGTCTGATCTTCTTATTCGCAAGATATTTATTCTCCATATTATATTCCAGATACCATACTGAATTATTTCTGAATACATTTACCCTCGGGTCTTTTTCATATCTCTGATACTGCTCTGCTGTGAGCCTTATAAGATCTACCTCTCCATTGTTAAAAGCATTCAGCTCTGCTGTGGAATCTGCCACCAGAACCATTTCTACTTCATCTATTTTTATATGATCTTTATTCCAGTAATTTTCATTTTTTACTAAAACAAAGTTAGAATCATGTTTCCAGCTTTTTATCTTATACGGCCCGCTATATTCCATTGCATCAGCTTCCAATGCATAATCTTTTCCTTTTTCATTAAAAAATTTCTCATTTATTGGTGTATATGTGGCAGATGCTGTCAGTGAAGCGAAGTATGCTGTCGGCTTTTCCAATTTTACTTCCAGTGTTTGGCTGTCTATTACATTTATTCCTACATCTTCTTTCTTTCCTTTACCTTCATTGTACGCCTGTCCACCTTTTACAGGATAAAGCATATATGCATATTCCGAAGCCGTTTCAGGATTCAGCACTCTTAGCCATGCAAATTTAAAATCATCCGCAGTAACAGGCTCTCCGTCAGACCATTTCAGATTTTCTCTCAAATGAAAAGTCCATGTCAGCCCGTCTTCACTAACATCCCATTCTTTAGCCATTCCCGGTTCAGGAGTCCCGTCTTTTCCCTGTCTTGTCAGCCCTTCACTTACCAGTGAATTAACGGCTATTCCCGTCTGGTCTGTTAAAAGTCCCGGATCTATTGATTTTGGTTCAGCTGTTTCATTTACTATAATTTTGGTGTTTCCAGAAGATTCCCCTTCTTTTCCTGAGCCTCCGCAGGAAATAAGAATTAACATTATAAATAATAAAAGTAGTTTTTTCATTGTTTCTCCTTTCAACAATCATTTTTATATTTTATATTTTACTAAATTTCTTTGATTTTTACCATTCTTTTCTTTTCAATTCAACTAAGTGTCAATTAGTTTTTTAAACCATTAATTAATAATAATTTATTTCGTAAATCTTGACTTTTTCTATTCTTAGATGTATAATTATTACATGTTTATTAATATTTCTGTACTTCTCTAATATCTTAGTGAAAAATAAAACTTTCATATGTCTTATTTTTTTTTAATAAAAATTATAGATAAGATATCCGACATTTCCTATTTATTTATTCTTTAAATATCCAAATAGTCATTTGTTGTAATATCTATTTATAGTATAGAGAATGCAGCTATCTTTAAATAAAAGGAGATCATTTATGAAAAAAAAATTTTTATTGGTTGCCGTGCTTCTCATAGCTCTCACAGCATGCGGAAGTTCCGGCGGCGGTGGAGGAGGCGGTGGAAACGGGACTCCGGCGACTCCGATTCCAACATCACCTGATACTTCTACACCTAACGTTACTGTTCCTGATGCACCCTATGTTCCATTTAACAAAACTGATCCGCATAAAGCAAGCTCAGCAAAAAGCAGCGGCATTACAGGTACAGGAGTGACTATTGGTATTATTGATACCGGTTTTGAAACTGCAAATGCAGAATTCAAAGATAGTCTGGGGAATCCGCGTATCAGCACAGATCCGGCATTTACAGGCAATACTAATATACACGGAAGTCTGGTAGCTGAGGTCGCAGGCGGTAAGACAATCGGTATGGCACCTAATGTGACTATAAAAGCTATTTCTGCCGGTGCGACATGTACTGACGGCGGTGATACCTGCGTTGATACTAATCTTTCCATGTATCAGTCATTATATAATGATGGTGTGAGAATATTTAACCAGTCTTTCGGAGCCGATAAAGCCACAGGTGCTGCTAAAAAATCAGAATTTCCGCTTACTGATCCGGTTATCGACTTTTTCTATAAAAGAGCTACTACAGATTCATTGTTTGTATGGGCTACTGGAAATGGAAGCTCTTTACAGCCCGGAGCTGAAGCAGGACTTCCTTTCTTATATCCGGCTTTGGAAAAGGGATGGATCGCTGTTACCGCTGTTGATTCTCAGACCGGTTTAATAGCTGATTATGCTAATCAATGCGGACTTGCTCAAAACTGGTGTATAGCAGCAGTAGGTGACTATAGCTTTTATGCAAAGAATGTAAACGGCAAGGGTACTTCATTTGCTACCCCGGCAGTTACAGGCGCAGCTGCTCTTGTACAGCAGAAATATCCGTGGATGAACGGAGACCTTCTGAGACAGACACTTTTATCCACAGCAACTGATATGGGGAAACTTGGAGTAGACAGTACCTATGGATGGGGACTTCTAAATGTGGAAAAAGCTGTAAAAGGCCCTGCTCTTTTTGATAAGAAACTGGCATTGGGAAATTATGTTAATATCAGCTTTGACACTGTTACTTCTTATTTTCAAAATGATATAAGCGGAGATGCGGGTGTAATAAAAAGCGGTACTGGAAAGCTTGTTCTTTCAGGAAATAATACTTATACAGGGGATAACATCGTCAACGGCGGTACTCTTACTGTTAACGGTAAAGTAATATCACAGGTTCAGATTCAGTCCAACGGTACCTTCTCTAGTAACGGCGGATATGTGGACAATAATGTTATAAATAACGGCGGTACTTTTGTAAATGAATCAAACGGTACAATAATCGCAGGAAATTACACTGCTTCATCAGATTCTATAACTGAAAGCACTGCTGATTCTACAATTAACGTAAAAGGAAAGGCTGTACTTTCAGGTTCTGTCCTAAAAGTAGCCGCTCCTAAAGATGAGAATGACAGACCTGTTTATATAAGTTCTACGAACAGTATACAGGGAAACATACTTGTTGCTGATCAGGGAATCGAGAGCAGTTTTGGTTCTGTGGAAACTCCGGTACTTCTGAGTACAGAGCTTAAATACAGCGAAAATAATGTAGGATTGGAAATGACAAGAAAAGATGTTTCGGTTTATTCAGCGGAAGCTTATAATTCTGATGCTACAAGGGACAACACAGCTTCAAATCTGGAACAGGTATTTAAAATCCTTGATAACGGTACAGGAAATGAAGCATTCAGAACACAGGCCGCATACTTACAGCAGACTGCTTCTTCAAAAGTGCTGGCTGCATCTCTTGACAGTTTATCAGGACAGATTTATGCTTCGGCACAGGCACTTACATTCCAACAATCTCAGACAATAAACAAAGACCTGTCAAACAGGCTTACATGGCTTGGAAGTATGACAAACCCTGCTGACAGCACAGGTATATGGTTTAACGGAATTGGTTCAGTAGGAAGACTTTATCAGTCCGGATATGCAGAGGCAGATACTTACCTTTACGGCGGACAAATCGGGGTGGACAAAGCTTTTAACAGTAAGTTTATTCTTGGTGCATCACTTTCATTCTCTGACTCCAAAGCTGATTTTGACAGATATGCCGGAGAATCAAAGAGCCAGAATCTGGGATTATCATTATACGGAAGATACGGACTGGAAAACGATACATTCTATGTGCTGGGACGTATAGGAGGAGCTTATGTTTCAAGTGATGTAGAAAGAGATGTAATAGTAGGTTCATATAAAGATAATCTTTCTGTTAATCATGATGATTATGTACTTTCAGGTTACGGGGAAGTAGGATACAAACTCAAAACTTCTTCTGCTGTGAGTATCACTCCTTATGCCGGTCTTTTATTCGACAGTGTAAACAGAGGAAGTTTTTCTGAGGATAACAGTCTTTTTGGACTAAAAGCTGACAGTAAAACTTATTCACAGACTTCCGGACTTTTAGGATTACGTGCTGAAGGTTCTTTCAACTGGGCAGCAGGTAAATCTACAGTTCTTGGTTACTTCTCATGGCAGACTGCATTTAATGATGAAGACCTGAGCTACGATGCTTCTTACATCGGGCTTCCTAATGAGAAATTCAAGATAAAAGGTATCGGTCTTGCAGATAACACTGCATGGACAGGTGTGGGGATACTTACTGAAGTGACTCCTGTCTGGTCATGGTACGCGAACTATGATATGCAGATAGAAAGATCAAAGGTAATGAATAATGTATTCTCAGTAGGTGCAAGAATTAACCTAAATTAGGCTTAATAAAAAATGAGCTTTTTGAAGTGACAATCTGACTTTTCAGATCACTTCAAAGGCTCATTTTTATATTGGCTCTATATTCTTAAGAAAGTGTGTAATATCTCAATATTTTAAAAGAAAAATTTAAATCCTAAATTTACAAACTGCTCATTTTCATCATCTAAAACTCCTGCATTATATCCTCCGAATACAGAAAAATTATTAATACTATATTCCAAGTCTATTCCCAGATTCAAATCATTTCTTCCCGCTTCCCTGCTCCATATCTCCATTGTATCTGCGAGTGATACCAGACTGATGTTTTTATTTTTGTAAGGATCAGCCATTTCATAATAATAATTTATTTTGGGTACCACTTTGAAACGGGAAACACCATTATCAAATAAATTTATATCAGCTTTTATTCCTGCTCCTGCTTTAGCAGAAAAAGCATCTTCCGAATCTACTTTTACATCTGCTATAGCTCCTGTTTCAGTATACTCTTCTTGGGAAATATAAGACAATATAAGGTTCAGAGATGGTTTTAATGTAATATTCCGTGTAATTTCCTTGCTGTATTCCAGTCCTGTAGTTCCGTTCAACGACCATGTGTCGTATTCTCCGTTTACTTCATTATACGAATTGTCATATGTTATTTTTCTTTTGGTATCATTACTCCCGTAATTATACCCTAACTTTGTTGTCAGCTTAAAATTATCCATAAATTTATTTTCCATTACACCTGTGATGGAAAAAGTATCTGTATCCTGACTTGAATCTGCATTATCTTTATAATCAATATCGGAATTCAAATATGAAATAAATCCTCCGAGTGAAACTGAATTATTCACAGGTGTCATTATTCCCACTGTTACGCCATATGAATTACTATCAAAGCCGCTGCTGTTATCAAGATTTTTTTGATCTGAAAAACTTCCCATTGTCTCAAAATAATATTCAGTACCTGCATTGCTGATATCTCTTCTTGATAATATAGAATCAATACTGTTATTTAATATTTTATTTTGATGAAACTGATTATAAAGTGAATTACTTATTATTGTTCTTCCTGTTATTTCTTCATCTGCCAGACTAAATGTTTTCATACTGCTTATACTCTTAATAGAATTATATAATTCTTTACTTACATTGTCATTTTCAGAACCTGCATAATTTTTTTCAAGAATATTTCCCAGCTCACTTTCAAATAAAGTATCGAATTTTTTTCTTTCAAGCGAAACTGAGTATGTCCCGTCAGCTGCCTGTGTAGTTTTTGCAGTAAATAAAGGTGAATATGACTTTATTTCTCCTGTCCCGGTAAGGTTCTTTACATTCAAATCCTCATAATTATATGTATCTGAAGATGAATCCATTGCCTTACTTGCGTTTAGATATATATCCTTTTGCAGATCCAGTGTTTCTGCTTCTATACTTCCTGTACCGCTGTCCAGTATCACCTGTGCGGATGTACTTACTGACAATGTACCTGATGCTGAAATTACCCCAGCATTTATCAGCTGTGATGTGGAATCCAGCTTATATGCTGCTCCGCCTGCATTGATATTACTGTTTGGAAAAGTATAATTTGTACTGCTCTGTGTTATTGCGGCATTACCATCCAATATTACCTTAGAATTCTGCGCTATTTTTATTGTGCTGTAATTTACTGCTTCTATTCCTACTCCCGAAGTACCGTTTATTTTTATAGTCCCGTTATTTGTGAATGTACTTCTGTCTCCTACATACACTCCTGTAAGATTATTTCCCGTTAATTCAATCGTTCCGTTATTAACTCCTGTAGAATTCCTAGTTATATACATTCCGTATGTCCCGCTGTTATTTATAGTTCCGCTATTCACAATACTGGCATTATTATGGGCAGCCATACCTTTATTCCCGATATTGCTGATAATTCCTGCATTTACAGCTTTTGCCCCATTTACGGAATATATTCCGAAATCTCCGGCATTCATTATCTTTCCAGTACTGTTATTCGTCGCTGTTGTTCCATTTTCCGAAACAAGAATACCATATGCCCCATTATTCTGTATTTTCCCTTCATTTACAACTTTTGACCTGTCCTCTGCGAATACACCGTAACTTCCGGCATTGCTGATTTCTCCATAGTTATACAAAGATGTATCGTCATCAAGATAAACACCATAATTCCCGTTATTTTTGATGATATTGCTATTTATCATTGTTCCGCCGTCTTCCAGTGAAACACCGTATGAATTTCCCTGAATAATGCCGGTATTGGTAAAATATGCCCTGTCATCCACCTCTACGACAAAAGTGTCGTTATCAAGGCTTAATCTTGTATAGTTTGACTCTAATACCTTATCGTTAAAGACCTTTGTATTATTATCCTCCATCTTCAAAGCCGGTTTATTCGCAGCCACAGTATTATTTCCCACTGAGTACTCCAAAACTTCATTTCTGTTTTTATAAATAATGTTATTATCTATCTTTATTGCAGATACATTTCCTCCGCCCGGTGATGTGGAAGGTGAATTGGAAGAACCTCCGCCGCCTCCCCCGCCGCTGCTGGAACAATTTATAAGATTTAACAATAAAGACAAAAGTACAGCTTTTTTTATATTTTTTCTCATAGCAACCTCCTAAAAACTTTATATTTATACTATAAGATATTCATATATCCAATATGTGTCTTTTATGTTTCTTTTCTATATCTAAAAATCTTACTTATCTGTAGACCATGTTCCACATACATAAAAATCATTTTTATTTTTTACATTTTTGTGCATAAAAAGAGAGGACATATAATTTTTATAATGTTACACTTATATCAGATGCATGCAAAAAAGATATATCTTATTTATTTTCAGGAGGTTTTTATGGAGTGGCTGAAACGGCTGAACAAAGCTATTGACTATATTGAAGAAAATCTGTGCAGTACTGTCAGCATTGATGAAGCAGCAAGGATTGCCTGCTGTTCCGCATATCATTTCCAAAGAATGTTTTCGTATATTTCAGAGGTTCCCCTTGCAGAATATATACGCAGAAGACGTATGACTGCTGCTGCATTTGAGATACAAAGCAGCAATACAAAAATAATAGATGTCGCCCTGAAATACGGGTATGAATCTCCTACATCATTTAACAGGGCTTTTCAGAGTATACACGGAATCTCACCTGTAAATGCCCGGCTAAACGGAACTATGCTGAAAGCTTACCCGAGAATAAGTCTCTCTGTCACTATAAAAGGAAACTCTGTTATAAATTACAGAATTGAAAAAAAAGAAGCATTCAGGATTATAGGAGTAAGAAAAAATTTGAAAACAGATATTGAAACCAATTTCAAAAATGTTCCTTCATTTTGGGCAGATACTAAAAAATCTGAAATTTTTCCTGAATTATGTGGATTAATAACTTCTGATTTTCCAAAAATTCTGGGTGTAAGTGTTTATGAAAATAATGAAAACTTTTATTACTATATTGCCGTAAAAAGTGATAAAACACTGAAAAATACTTTTGAATATATAGTACCAGCTGCTACATGGGTTATCTTCGAATGTACAGGTGCCGCTCCGGAAAGCATACAAAATCTCTACAGGCAATTTTACACTGAATGGCTCCCCACATCAGGTTATGAATATGGAAATACTCCTGAAATAGAAACATATACAGACGGGAACGTGAATTCCCCTGATTATAAATCGGAACTTTGGTTCCCTGTAAAAAAATCTGAATTTGTCTGAAAGGTGGTTTTTTATGAACTATGAAATAAAAATCAAAGGTATCGAACCTGTACTTGCAGCAACACTTCGTTTTAGCGGAAGATCCGAGGATGCAGGAAAATACTTTCCTGATATCTACAAAGCATTAAAAGGGCAAAGCAGCGGTTCCCCGTTCTTTTGTTACTATAATAAAGAATTTAGTGAAACAGCCGATATTGAGTTATGTGTACCGGTTTCTGAAAAAAAGGAACTAAGGGGGATAATAATCAAGGAGCTGCCGCGGATAAAAGCCGTATGCACAGTTCATACAGGAAGTTACGAAACTATCAAAAATGCATATCAGGCTCTTACAAAATACATATCTGAAAAAAATCTTGAAACGGACATTCCTGCGCGTGAAGTCTATATCAAAGGGCCGGGTATGTTTTTCAAGGGAAATCCTGACAAATATATTACTGAAATTATAATTCCCCTTAAAAATCCACATTTTGACTGATTTATTTTTAAAAATTACAAATACGTGCTGAAAAGGAGTTTTCAAAATGGAAGCAATTAAAATAGAAAATCTGACTAAAATTTATAAAACCGGAAATAAAGTTCTGGATAACCTGAATCTTACTGTGGAATCAGGAAACACTTTTTCTCTTTTAGGGGTGAACGGAGCCGGAAAATCTACCCTTATTAATATTCTTACTACATTTATTAATTCCACTTCAGGAAAGGCCTGTATTTTCGGAAAAGATATTACAAAAGAAAAGAAATTCGTAAGAAGAAATATTTCATGTGTAGCACAGCAAATCTCCATAGATGAACATCTTTCCCTTTATGAAAACATGCTTTTTCAAAGCAGACTTTATAAAATAGATTCACTTACTGCGAAAAAAAGGATACATCATCTTATTGAAGCTTTTGGCTTACAGGAATATGAGAAGTACAAAATTTCAGCTTATTCAGGCGGTATAAAACGCCGGCTGGATATAGCAATGAGTATGATTTCTTCCCCGAAAATACTTTTTCTTGATGAGCCCACAGTTGGTATGGATGTGGAATCACGCAGAACTATGTGGAAACTTATTAATAATATAAAGCAGAATTTTAAAACTACAATTTTTTTAACTACTCATTATCTTGAAGAAGCAGATATACTAAGTGACAAAATATGTATAATCAAAAATGGAAGTGCTTTGGTGCAGGATACCCCTGAAAATCTCAGATATTATACTGATAAAAATATAATAAAAATAAGTCTGAAAACTCCCGGAGAAATGTATATTATTGAAGAAAAATTGATAAATGCAGATTTTATCTATAATATGCGCAGGGAAAATAATTCTCTTATACTTGACACCCAGAATAACGAGCAGAATTTTTATACAATTAACAGACTTTTGATGGAAAATAATATAAATTACAATGGTATAGAAGTGTCAAAACCAAGCCTTGAGGATGTATTTATCTCATTTATAAATGATAGAGAAAGGGGGATTTAATATGGAAATTACAAATATTTTCTGGCGTAATATCAAATGGAGGCTCCAAAATCCTCTTACTATTATTATGACACTGCTTCAGCCGCTTATCTGGCTTCTGCTGTACAGTACAGTTTTTGCCGCCGATCTGCCGGGTATTCCTGCGGGCGGCTATACTGCCTTTATACTTCCCGGCATCCTTGTTCTTGTTATTTTCGCTAGTTCAGGAAGCAGCGGTGTTATTAATTATATAATGAAAACTAAGGGAAGTTTTTACCGTATCCAAATTTCACCTGTTAGAAGAAGTTCTATTATATTCGGGCATATTTTTGATTCTGCTGTGTTATCATATCTGGAAATAGCTGTATTATTTATTATTTCATTTTTTTTATCATCGGGATTATCTTTGAATATATATGATTTTCTCCCTTTGGTTATTTTATTTTTTCTGGTAATCTTTTTTGTATCATCTTTTTCATATACATTAAGTCTTATATTACCTGATGAAAATATCTTTTTTGTAATAATAAACACATTTGTTCTTCCGATATTTTTTGTCAGCACTGCACTGATACCTTATGAGAGTATATCACAAAATTATAAAACAGTGGTTTTGGCTAATCCTTTTACACATGTGATTAACAGCATACGTAATATCATTCTGGAGAATTCCATAAATTGGGCAATGTTTTTTCAGGCGGCGGCAATCATGGCTGTATTATGTGTAGTTAGTTTTTTCTTATCGGTTTATATTTGAATAAGAGTAGTAATAATATTTGATTTTTTATTAATTTAGTAAAAAACTGTCTGAATGTTGAAGTAATCTTCAAAACCAGGCAGTTTTCTTATTTATTTTACATAAGCATCATTTAGATAATATATAGAACCAAGCGACTTAAATTTCATATTTTTAAGTCTTGGATTGATCAAAACTATTTTTCGTCTGTAGTAAAGCATTCCTATAGGCATATCATCTCCTAGAAGCTTTTCTGCTTCTATCATTGCCTGCATTCTTACTTTTTGACAAGGGCTTGTCTGTGCTATTTGTATTAATTCATCATACTTAGGATTAGAATATGATGTATGATTATTCCCACCATTTGTTATCCATAAATCCATATAACTTAGCGCATCATTGTAATCTCCGATCCATCCTGCGAGGACTATATCAAAATCCTTTCCTAACATTTTCACCAGTCTTTCTTCAAATGGTAAAGGTTCTATTGTTAAGTCATAACCAAGTTCCTTTTTTATTTTTTTCTGAACATATTCAGATATTTTTTTGTTATTCCCTTGATCATTAAATATCAGAGTTACTTTCGGTGCTTTTTCCAGTCCAAGTTCTTTCATTCCCTCTTTAAATAATTCTCTGGCTTTTTTAGAGTTATAACGAGGATATGTTTCTCCAGCCTCTTCTCTAAAAGTTTTATTCTCACCCATTATAGTATCCGGAACGAATCCATAAGCCGGCTTCCCCATTGCCTGCAAAATATTTCCTAATTCTTCTTTATCCACTACCATTGTCAAAGCCTGCCTGATCTTCTTATTAGATAAGAATACATTATTAAGATTATATTCTAAATACCATGTCGAACCATCATCATATGTAGTTAATCTTTTATCTTCTCTAAATTTTGAATACTGCTCAACAGTTAATATAGTAAAATCAATTTCGTTATTTTCAAAAGCACGCAATGAATCTGATGCATTTTCAATTAACTTTGCTCTTATTATTTCATTTTTTATTTTATTCTTATTCCAATAATTTTCATTTTTCTCAAGAACTAATTCATCATGATGAATCCAGCTTAGCAGTTTGTATGAACCATTTGCCATTATCTTCCCTGCATCTTTTGCATATCCATTTTTATTACTCTTATAATATTTCTCATTTAACGGAATGTATACTGGAAAAGTCAATAATGAATCCAAATACTTTGTAGGTGTATCAAGTGTTATTTCCAATGTTTTATCATCAATTACTCTTATCCCTATCTCTTCAATACTACCCGCGCCTCCGTTATATTCATATGCCCCTTTTATTAGAAATAATAAATAACTGTATTCTGCTGCATTTTCACTCTCAAGTGCTCTTATCCAAGCAAACTTAAAATCATTTGCTGTTACATAATCTCCATTTTCCCATTTAGCATCTCTTAAATGAAAAGTCCATACAAGTCCATCTTCGCTTATTTCCCATTTTTCAGCAATTCCCGGAACTGGTTTCCCTTTCTCGTCCTGTCTGATCAATCCTTCCATTATTAATGCATTTATATCAAGATCTATACCTAATTGTGGGTCTAAATTTGATTCATAAGGTTCATATTCAAAATTAACTACAATCTCATCTTTCGCCCCAAAAACTAACATACCCATAATAAAAAACAACACCATCAAAACTCTCTTCATACTTACCCCTTCCATCATCAATTTATTAACATTATACTAAACCATCCAATATTTTTCCAATATTATTTACTTATTATACAATTCAAAAAACTACACTAAAACAAAAAACTGCCCTAATCAAAATCAGGGCAGTTACTATTTTTATACTGTTATTTATTCTACATAAGCATCTGTTAAATAATATTCTGATCCAACTGGCTTAAATTTCATATTTTTAAGTCTTGGATTTACTAAAGCCATTCTTTGTCTGTAATACAGCATTCCTATAGGCATATCATCTCCAAGAAGCTTTTCTGCCTCTATCATTGCCTGTATTCTTGCTTTTTGATCAGGGCTTGTCTGTGCTATTTTTATTAATTCGTCATATTTAGAATTAGAGTATGATGTATGGTTATTTCCTCCGCCAGTTACCCATAAATCCATATAACTTAATGCATCGTTGTAATCTCCGCTCCATCCTGCAAGAACTACTTCAAAAGTTTTTTGAGTCATTCTTTCCAGTCTTTCTTTGAATGGTAAAGATTCTACTGCCAAGTCATATCCAAGTTCTTTTCTTATTTTTTCCTGAACATACTCAGCTATTTTTTTGTTATTTCCCTGGTCATTAAATATCAGAGTTAGTTTTGGTGCTTTTTCCAGCCCAAGTTCTTTCAGGCCTTCTGCGAACAGTTTTTTAGCTTCTTCAGGATTATAGTGTGGGAATGTATCTCCTGCTTCATCTCTGAAAGATTTGTCTGTTCCCTGTACGAATCCCGGAACATATCCGTAAGCCGGTTTACCCATTGCCTGTAAAATTGCCCCAAGCTCCTCTTTATCTATAGCCATTGTTAATGCTTGTCTTATTTTCTTGTTAGCAAGAAAATCATTTTTAAGGTTATATTCTAAATACCATACAGATCCGTCATCATAAGGAACTAATCTCTTATCTTCTTTGAATTCAGGATATTGCTCCACTGTAATCAAAGTAAGATCAAGTTCGTCATTTTTGAATGCTGATAAAGCTGCTGAAGCATCACCTATTAGTTTTGCTCTTACATTATCAATCTTAGTTTCTGCATTATTCCAGTAGTTTTCATTTCTAGTAAGTTCAAAGCTTTCGTTATGTGTCCATTTTACAAGTTTGTAAGGACCGTTTGCCAATATCTTTCCTGCATCAAGAGCATACTGGTCTCCCTGCTCGTTGTAATATTTTTCATTTAAAGGTGTGAATGTCTGGTAGCTTATTAAAGCTGCGAAATAAGCTGTAGGATTCTTAAGTGTTACTTCCAGTGTCTTATCATCTACTACTTTTATTCCTACCTCTTCAGCACTTCCTTTACCTAAGTTAAACTCTTCTGCTCCCTTTATAGGATACAGCATATAAGCATACTCAGCAGCATTTTTACTGTCAAGTGCTCTTATCCATGCGAATTTAAAATCATTTGCCGTTACAGGCTCTCCATTTTCCCATTTAGCATCTCTCAAATGAAAAGTCCATACAAGTCCGTCTTCGCTTATATCCCATTTTTCAGCAATTCCCGGAACCGGAGCTCCAGTTTCATCCTGTCTTGTAAGTCCTTCGACAATTAAAGCATTAATTTTAGTAGCTGTTGTATCTGTAGTCAGCTGTGGATCAATTGTTTTCGGCTCCTGCTCAAAGTTCAAAGTTACTGTTCCTCCGGAACCTTCACTTTTACCGGCTTCTCCGCCTTTATTTCCACCACAAGATAATACCAGAACAAATAATGTCAGTATTAAAAATAGTTTTTTCATTTTTCCTCCTAAAATACTTAAGAATATTTATTAATCTATTGTAGCGTCTATAAGATCTATCGGTGCACCTACAGATCTGAAATGAACATTTTTAACCTTTGAATTTACCAGTATATTAACTGTCTGGTAATAAAGCCCTGAATAAGCAAATGAATCAGTAACTATTTTTTCAGCCTTTTCCATAGCTTCAGTTCTTTCATCATGATTATTACTTTTTCTTCCAATTGACAGAAGATTATCATATTCTGGATTTACATATCTTGGTATATTCATTTCTGTATTTGAGAAGAATAATTCCAAATAAGTCATAGCATCTGCAAAATCAGGTCCCCATGAGTATCTTACGATATCATAGTCTCCAGATCTTGATCTTGCTATTCTGTCTTTTTTAGTAGTCTGGTCAACAGAAACATCAAGTCCTAATTTTTCTCTCCATTGTGCCTGATAGAATTCTGCTTCTTTTTTAGCTGTTCCCTGTTCATCTACAAGAAGTGACAGTTTTACGTCAGCAGGAGTTTTTCCTAATTCCTGAAGTCCTTCTTCAAAAAGTTTCTTTACGTCTAAATCTTTATATTGGTCGTATAAGTCACCGTTTTCTTTTCTAAAGTCGTCTTTTATTCCCGGCATTCCAGATGCTACTATTCCGCTTCCTTTTTCAGAACCGTTTGCAAGCACTTCGTTTACCAGTTTATCTCTGTCTATTGCCAATGATAAAGCCTGTCTTACTTTTTGATTTTTTAGTATTTCGTTTTTCAGGTTAAATGAAAAATAGTAAACTCTTCCGTCTGAATAACTTACTAATTCAGGTTTCCCTTTATAAGCTTTCAGTTTTTCAGGAGATATTTTTGTGATACTAAGCTCTCCGTTTTCGTAAGAATTCGCAGCTGAGTCTAAATCTGCAGTTATTATTGCTACTAATTTTTCAATTTTGAATTTGTCCTTAGTCCAGTAATTAGGGTTTCTCTCCAAAACTACTTTACTTCCGTGGCTCCATTCTGTCATTACATATGGTCCCGAATAAACAGATTTCTTAGGGTCAAGTGCATATTGATCACCGAACTCTGCAAGAGCTTTTTCATTAATAGGATAAAATATCGGCATTACAAGAAGTTTCCCGAAATAAGCCGTAGGATCCTGTAATTCAAATTCAAGTGTGTACTCATCAATAACTTTTACACCAACCTGTTCAAAGTCAGTTATTTTCTTTTCACTGTAATCCTGCGCATTTTTTATATAATATGTCAAATATGCATATTCAGACGCCAGATTAGGATCAAGTCCTCTTTTTACTCCGTTATAATAGTCCTTCGCTGTAACAGGATCTCCGTTTGACCATTTCATGTCTTTTCTAATGTGAAAAGTCCACTTAAGCCCGTCTTCGCTTATTTCCCATTTTTCAGCACCTGCAGGAACTATTTCACTCTTTTCATTTAATCTTACAAGGCTTTCGTATAAAAACTGTGCAACATTCAGTCCTGCCTCATCTGTAAGCAGCTGTGGATCAAGAGATGTAGGTTCCACCTCTATATTGAAGCTGACAGTACCTTTATCTCCGGCATTCCCAGACTTGCTTCCTCCACAAGAGACCAGCAATACTGTAACAACTAAACTTAAAATTACTAACAAAAGTTTCCTCATTCGCAAATTCCTCCTATAATTTTTTTATATTAAATTATGATTTTTCAAAAACTCTGTTTCTACAAAATGATTGGGTTTGTACTCAGTTAATTCCGGTATTTTAGGAACTTCATGTATTTCCGAAGCATTCCCCACAGGACTTCTAAGGTAAGATTCTTCTATACCTTCCCCGATCTTATCTCTGGTATTCAGCGGATCTGCTATAGGTACTGCCGATATCAGCGATTTTGTATATGTATGAACCGGATTATCATACACTGCTTCCGGTGTTCCCAGTTCTACTATCTTTCCTCTGTACATTACGGCTACTCTGTCTGAAATATACTTAACCATTGATAAATCATGGGCTATAAATAACAATGTCAAACCTTTCTGCTGCTGCAAGTCTTTCAGCAGATTCACCACCTGTGCCTGAATCGATACATCAAGTGCAGATATAGGCTCATCGCAGACTATCATCTCAGGGTCTACTGCAAGAGCTCTTGCTATCCCTATTCTCTGTCTCTGTCCTCCTGAAAACTCATGAGGAAATCTGTTAGCATGTTCCTTATTAAGCCCCACTGTTTCAAGAAGATCATATATCTTGGCTGTTCTTTCCTCTTTTGTGGCACAAAGCTTATGTATATCCAGTCCTTCTGCTATTATATCCCCGATTGTCATTCTCGGATTCAGCGAAGCCTGAGGATCCTGAAATATCATCTGTACCTTTTTAGAAAAGTCCTTAATAGTATACTCCTCTATAAGTTTTCCTTTGTACTTTACTTCACCTGCTGTTTTATTATAAAGTCTTGATACTGTACGTCCCATTGTTGTTTTTCCGCTTCCTGATTCACCTACGAGACTTAAGACTTCTCCTTTATATATATCAATACTTATATTATCTACTGCTTTTAGCACTTTTTTACTTTTCATGGCAAAATATTTTTTCAGATTGCTTATCTCCATTATCTTTTCCATTATAAGTCCTCCCCGTTTATCTTGTCTTTTCTCTTTAATTTGAAAGGAGGATCTATTTTTGGTGCTCCTTCTACATAAAGCCATGATTTCACAAAGTGATTATTCCCAAGATCTACCAAAGGCGGTTCTTCTTCATAATCTATTACCATTGCATAATCAGACCTTGCTGCAAAAGGGTCTCCTTTCGGAGGATTTAACAAGTCCGGCGGAGTTCCCGGTATTGCTTTTAGTCTTTCATGACTGTCCATATCAAGTCTTGGCAGTGATTCCAAAAGACCCCATGTATAAGGATGCTTAGGATCATAGAAAAGATCCACTACATTTGCTTCTTCGAGCTTTTCCCCCGCATACATAACTATAACTCTGTCTGCTGTTTCCGCTACGACTCCCAAGTCATGCGTAATCAAAATTACTCCTATATTCATTTCTTTTTTCAGCTGGTTAATAAGTTCCAGTATCTGAGCCTGTATTGTAACATCAAGTGCTGTAGTAGGCTCATCACAGATCAGCAGATCAGGTTCTGCTGCCAGTGCGATTGCTATAACCACACGTTGTCTCATTCCTCCTGAAAACTCGTGAGGATACTGCTTAAATCTGTCTTTCGGCTTTGGAATTCCTACTTTATCAAGCATTTCAATTGCCAGTTTTTTTGCTTCTGCATTTGAGACTTTTTTATGTAATTTTATTACTTCCATTATTTGTTTTCCGATTTTTATTGTAGGATTTAATGAAGTCATAGGATCCTGAAATATCATTCCTATTTTTCCGCCTCTAAGCTGTCTCATTGTTTTATTGGAAGCCTTTACCAGGTCTATTCCTTCAAACAATATTTCCCCGCTCTTGATTCTTCCCGGAGGCATAGGTATTAATTTCATTATAGTCTGTACAGTAACAGACTTCCCTGATCCAGATTCACCAACTATCGCCAGTGTTTCCCCTCTTTTCACTTCAAAGCTTAAATCCCTTATTGCTTTTACCTCTCCAGCATAAGTATCAAATGAAACATGTAAATTTTTTACTTCAAGTATTTTCTCGTTCATAATCTCCCCGCCTAACTATTTCTCAGTTTTGGATTTAGTGCATCATTAAGCGCATCTCCAACTATATTGAATGAAAGTGTTATTAATGATATTACTGTTGCCGGGATAAAAAACAGATACGGATAAGAATCTGCATAGCTGAATCCCTCTTTTACCAGGTTCCCCAGAGAAGCCTGCGGAATCGGCACACCAAGACCTATAAAGCTTAGAAAAGCTTCTGTAAATATTATCTGCGGTATATCTGTAGTAAGTGACACTATTATAACCCCTAAGGCATTAGGTATCAAATGTTTTTTTATGATCCACCAGAAATTAGCTCCCAATGACTGAGAAGCCATTACGTATTCGCTTTGTTTCAGCTTTAATACTTCCCCTCTTACCAGCAGGGCATAATTCAGCCATCTCGTAAGAGACATCGCTATTATGATCGTCCATAGACTGTTACCCATTACCACCATTAATAAGATAATGTATATCAATGAAGGAATTGCCATAACTATTTCTATTATTCTTGTCATGATAAAATCTACTTTTCCCCCGAAATATGCAGATATTGATCCGTAGATAGTTCCAAAAACGATACAAATCGATACCACAATTAAAGATAACATCAACGATACTCTGATTCCCTGTGATATTCTTGTCAGCTGATCACGGCCGAAGTTATCTGTTCCCAGATAAAATCTGTCTTTTATTCCCTGACCCGGTGTAAGAAAACTCTTGTCCAGATGCTGTTCCATATATTTATATCCGCTGATATGAGTTCCCACAATTGCCACTATCATAAAAAATATTATTAAAAACAGAAAAAACATTGCTATTTTATTTTGTTTAAATCTCCTCCAGGCATCCTGCCAGAAAGTAAGACTTGGTTTATAAATCTTTTCACTTTCCTTCGTATCTCTCCCTACGATTTTAAACTTATCCTGTAAATATTCCATCAATCATTCGTTCCTTTCCCTAACTTTATTCTAGGATCAATTAAAACATATAGTAAATCTACTACGATTATCATAAAGATTAGAAAAGCGGCATAGAATACAGTGATCCCCAATACCATTGTATAATCTCTCTGATATATACTGTCTATATAGTATTTCCCAAGTCCGGGAATAGAAAACATGTTTTCGATTACAAATGATCCTGTAAGTATCGCGGCTATTGTCGGGCCCATTATAGTTACTACCGGCAGAATAGCATTTCTGAATGCATGCTTAAAGATAAGACTCTTTGATGACACTCCCTTTGCTATGGCAAGTTTTATATAATCCTGTCCCATTACTTCTATCATTTTATTTCTCATTAATCTCGCTATTACTGCTACTGTATATAATCCAAGTGCAATTACCGGAAGTATTCTGTATTCAGGGCCGTCCCAACCGGCCATCTTTATCTTCATAAGAGGCAGATGCCACTTATCTATCCAGACCTGATTATATACTCCTATAAAAAATCTCTGCAAAAGTCCCGCAAGGACGAAACTCGGTACTGATATTCCTATAACAGCGATTATCATGACTCCGCTGTCAGAGGCCTTTCCTCTTTTTAGCGCTGCTATTATCCCTATAGGTATTCCCACTATAAGAGAGAATAATATCGCTCTTGCTCCAAGATCTGCCGATACCGGGAAGCTTTCCGCTATAACTGTGTTTACTTTTCTTCCTCTATTTTTCATAGACTCCCCCAGATTACCCTTGGCTATGTCTTTCAAATAGTAAAAGTACTGCACATGAAGCGGTTTATCTAAGTGATATTGTTTCATCATATTTGCTTTTATGTGAGGCGGTATTGCCTTTTCACTTTCAAAAGGGTCTCCCGGCAACATATGCAACAGAAAGAAAGTTATTGTTATAACAAGCCATAATGTTATGACCCCGCTGCACATTCTTGTTATTAAAAAACGAAGTAAATTTTTCATTACTAACTCCTTTTTCGAAATATTTATTTTAATCATTTTTTGGCATGATACTATATTATATTACAAATCCAATGGTTATTCAAGTATTTTAAAAACAACATAACCTATATATTATATATATAATTAAAATTAAGCATTTATAAATAACAGCATTTTCTATTATATAGTATTTCTTTAAAACAAAAAAAAGAGATAATATCTCTTTTTATTTATCTAAAGTATTTTAATTTTTTAATGGTGCGAGAGGTGGGACTCGAACCCACACACCAAAGGCGCTAGATCCTAAGTCTAGTGCGTCTACCAATTTCACCACTCTCGCATAAAAGATGGTGAGCCATACTGGAATCGAACCAGTGACACCATGATTAAAAGTCATGTGCTCTACCGACTGAGCTAATGGCTCATATTCTATTGTCATAAATAAGATACATGGGGTGACCGACGGGGCTCGAACCCGCGACAACCAGTACCACAAACTGGCGCTCTACCAACTGAACTACGGTCACCATAATATTAATGGAGCGGGAGACGAGGGTCGAACTCGCGACATTCAGCTTGGAAGGCTGACGCTCTACCAACTGAGCTACTCCCGCATATAATGGTCGGTGCAGCAGGATTTGAACCTGCGGCCCCCTGCTCCCAAGGCAGGTACGCTACCGGGCTGCGCCATGCACCGTTTTTTACTTGACAAAAACTATACTATCATTTTTTCATTTTTTTGTCAACACTTTTATTGATTAAAATGCAAAAAAATATAAAATAATTCTTCCCGAACTGCACCTCAAATCCACAAACATATCTAAAACAAAGGATTTGGACTAATTCATCCAATTCCTCTTTTTTTTATTTTTTTCATTAGAAATTTCTTATTCCGAATACTATTTTCAGGTAAAACAGATTTTTTTTATTTTTAGAATGCTGCTTTCAAATTTATTCCTATTCTATAATTTTCATTGCTGCCTGACCCTGCTTCATATGCACCTGTAAGGAACACGCCGAATCTCCCGCCGGCCTCTGCTCCCACAGTGATTTTCGATTTTAAAATCCCTTTTTCCTTATCGGGTTTCACGAGATTATGATAATCATCTTCAATAACTGTAAGTCTTGCTTTTTCTTCAGTATTCAGATCAGCAAGTTCATATTCATATGCTACATCCAGCATACCTTTTAGTTTCCATCCATTTTTCCATGGTTTTGTTTCACTTTTCAGTTCTATTCCTATTCCGGGTTTTACACTCCACGCATTATTTCCTTCTATTTGCAGTCTTTCTATACCTGTCTCTTCAAATGTAGGTCTCGTTACATACATTACTCTGAAACCGGCATAAGGCATTACCGCACTGTTTACTTTATAGCCGGCTCTGTTTACACTGCTGAAGCTATATGACTGATAGTCTCCGTTCATTTCCGACTTTCTGTCTTCCCAGCTTATATTCCTTTTTACATTATGAAAACTTATTCTTCCTGTGAGATCATTTTCAAAAGTCCATTTTGAGATATCATATCTGCTGTGTACTCCTGCCTGTAATGTATCACTATCTTCCGAACTTCCGTTGGAATCATCATAATCAGTGTCTGTATGAAGATATCCTGCTGAATACCCCACAGTATTATAATATGTTCTTTCCACTTCTCTCAGTATAATTCCCCCGAAGACAGTGCTGTCATATCCTGTTACCCCTTCCTGTCTCTCTGTATTTTTGCTTTTTCCTGTTATCACATTTACTTTTATATTTTCCTTTGTATTATTTTCAGAATTTTGAAGCAGTTCCAGCGAATCCTGAAATACATCAGCTGTATTCTGCTCTCTTTTATTCATATTTGCATATATGCTTCCTGATAAATCTTCCATGATTTTTATAAAATCATTTTCGCTTTTTATAACATCAAGACTGTCAAAAATCTTAAGTGCATCTCCTGTGGAAAATTCATACTTTTTATCCAGATTCTCTCCCAACGAAGCATACCATCTATTTGAAGTAAACTGTGTATAAGCGATTTTTTCCATCCATATATCAAGATTTCCCGAATCATTAATCACCGGAGTTGCTTTCCACGTGAGTGATTCACTCGCTATAGGCACTATTCCGTAATTAGGTCCTCCGTTTTTTGTAGACGGATTAAATACATCTTTCAGCTTATACACCAGTGCATTTGTTCCTACAGCAAAATCCGGCGTTATCAGTACAGGATTATCTTCATCCCCGTCAAAATAAGGTGCATTAAACTTCACTGAATCTGCCACAAATTTTGCTCCGTTGTCTTCAGGCAATACTGCTGCTCTTATTGTTTCGGGATTTATTCTTATTTTTATCTTCATTCCCTCATTTAAGAAGTTTTCATTTACATTTATTACGCCTGAGTTCACAATGCTTGGAACTGCCAGAGGCGTATCATTTGCTTTTGAAATTTTATTCTTTTCATCTTCTCCTAGACCTGTATTATTTACATTTATTATTCCATTATTCTCAAAAACGGAATTTCCGTAATAAAGTCCGCCTATTCCACTTTTCCCGTTCAAATTTATAACACCGTTATTTACTGCTGTAGATGCTGTACTTACTGTCATTGCTACAGAGTTGTCACCGTTTATATTAATAACACCGTCATTTATTACTACAGCATTAACATTCGCATACATTCCAACTGCATTATTTCCGTTCATTGTGATTATACCGCTGTTTGATACTACGCTGCTTTCAGCGAATATTCCTATAGCTCCGTTTCCGGCAGATGTTATATTTCCGGTATTTTTGGCCGGAATAGTTCCTTTGTATTTTTTCACATATATTCCTACTCCGTTTTCTCCGGTTTCTATATTTCCGGTATTTAGAAAATGAGTATTATTTTCACTGTACACTCCTATACTGTATCTGCTGTTATTATAGTCTGTCTGCCCGTCTTTCTGATATACCAGAACAGAATTTCCTGTTTTTATATCCCCGTTATTTTCTATACTTCCTCCGTTATTGTATATCCCCACATTGGATGTTCCAGCAACACCTGTAATATCTGCATTATTTATCAGTTTTCCGCCGTTCACCATATAAAATGCCGTATTATCCTGTCCGCTTATCAATATGTCCGCTCCGGCATTATTTATCACTTCTGCGGCTCCGTCTGAATACACAAATACATTTCTGCTGCTCAAAGATATGCTGCTTGAGTTATCCAGTTTTGACCCGGATTCCAGAACATACCCGAAACTGTCTGTCCCTATATTCAAAGTTCCGTTGGCAATAATTGCCGTATTATTTTTCCCATATATTCCTATTGCGTTATTTCCTGTATTTACACTGGAAAGTCCGTTCAACACCACACTTTCATTATCTGCATATATTCCGATTCCTTTATTTCCCGTGGAAACAGTCCCATCCTGAACAAGATTTCCGTTAAATGCGTATATTCCCGCTGAACCGTCATATACACTCACACTTCCCGAATTTGTAACAATACCGTCTGCATAAATTCCAATTCCTGGCTTTACTGCATTGCTGATGTTTATAAGAGATATTATATTGTCATTTCGTGTATTCACACTGGAAACACTGTACATCCCCACATTTCCGTCTCCTGTCAGCACTATCTGCCCTGTTGCCGAATTAAGTGCGCTAACAATATTCCGAGAGTATATTCCTGTCTGTCCGCTGCCATTTCCCATTATCAATTTGTCATTCTCTGCTGAATTGCTGTCTATGGTATAAATACCTGTAGAGTTATCCTTTATATATATTTCTCCGGAATTCAGAATACTGCCTGCCGACTCTCCGTATATTGCCGCAGAACCCGTTCCTACACTTATTACTCCATACTGGCTGTTAAATACTCTTGCTCCGTCTTCTGCATAGATTCCTGCCGAATTATTTCCTTCAAAATTTATTCTTCCTAAATTCAAAGCATCATAAGGGGATGAAGTATAAACCCCGTCCATATAAAGACCAATTATATTATCATATTGAGAATTCAGATGCCCGTACGGTCCAAGTGTTACCGAAGAAGCTGTTCCATACACAAACACACCGCCTTCTCCAAGATTCGCCGTACCTTCGTATACATAAGACATATCTCTTATTACTCCTAGCAGATATGTGGAACCCGGAGCTGCATTCACAGTGAAATCCTGATTAAATGAACCTGTAAAATCTCCGGCAAAATAATAAAGTATATTGTCTGTTCCATTTACATTTATCGTATTAAGCCCGCCGACTGCATTGAATGATGTATTCCCCTGCAAATAAAACCCGAGTGCATTATTCCCTGAAAGATTCATTGTAAAACCGCTGAGATTTATAACAGAATCACGCCCGTATATTCCTATCCCTTTATTTCCTATTTCTATTATACCGCTTCCGTTCAATGTGCTCTTTATGAGAAATACACCTACTGAATTTTCCGAATCTTTTAATAATATTTTTGAACTGCCGGTTAAATTAACTCTGGCATCTGATGACGATACTCTTTCATTTATAGAGTATATCCCGTAAACATTTTTTTTATCATTCATACTCTGTATTGTTCCGTTATTATGTATTTCTATTTTTTCATCTCCGTAAACAGCCGACACTCCTGTAAAATTATTTGAACCGTATATTCCTGCCGAGTCTGCCCCGCCGATATTAATAATCCCGTTATTAAAAACTGCTGTTCCGTTTAGCGAGACCAAAGCTTTGGAACTATTACCAAGTATACTGATTTCACCGCCCGCATTGTTATTTATCACTCCGAAATCAGTAAGAATTCCTATTGAGCTATTTCCTGAAAGTTCTATAGTTCCGTTATTATCAATTATTACTTCATTTCTTCCTGAGCTTCCGTCATAATTTTCCTGCATAATAAAAATCTGCCCGTCTTCACTTCCTGTTATATTAATTCCCGGATCTATTTCAATAGCTGATGATGAATATATACTCTTCAGATAAGTATCATCAGGATTATCCAGATTAACATTTTTATCTATTATCAGCCCTATTTTGTTAAAGCCGTAATTATAATAGTCTGAACCATTTACTTTCAATGCACTCCCTATATTTGACAAATCAATATCCAAACTGCTCAAATACTGTGAAGCCCCTGTTGTTTCATCAAGAAATATAAGCACTGACCCTTTTTCCATATTCAAATTTAATGTTCCGGTACCT
The DNA here is from genome assembly GCF_024158605.1 of Sebaldella sp. S0638. Lineage (NCBI taxonomy): Bacteria > Fusobacteriati > Fusobacteriota > Fusobacteriia > Fusobacteriales > Leptotrichiaceae > Sebaldella > Sebaldella sp. S0638. Next base: position 36,753 of record NZ_JAMZGM010000013.1, read on the forward strand.
GATACTGTATTTCTCAAAAAATCTTCCACATCTGTGCCGGCATTTTTATCATAATAAAAGGCAAACCCGCTTTCTTTTATATTTGCCGTTGACACGCCGTCAGTATTTAATACTGATGAATATGTTCCTGAAGAATCCTTGTTATATAACATAAAACTGTCATTATATACATTAATTGTAAAACCGTTTTTCAGATTTGCCACAGTTCCGTTATTCAAATATAATGATACTCCTTCATCAAGTGTATTTATAACCCCTGCATTCAGATTTATAACAGAATTATCTGTCCCGAATATTGCCATATTGTTACCTGTATTTTCAATAACTCCGCCGTTCATATTAATCGTGGAATTATCAGCTATTATTCCTGCCGAGTCGTAATTATCCACATAAATATTCCCTTTATTCTCACCTGTTCCATTATATGCTAAAATCCCTGAGGAATCCTGTGATTCTACTCTTATTACCCCGTTTTCAAGATTTATTGCATTCCCTCCGTTTACAAATATCCCTATATTTTCATTTCCGCCATAAAGCAGCTGTATTAATCCGCTGTTTTTAGGAGTGGTTGTCTGGTCTGTTCCTGCCATCCCTATGGAATTCACTGCTCCTGCAAGGAGTTTTATTGTTCCGGCATTCTCCACACCGCTGTAATCAACACGTATTCCTATTCCGTCTAAAGAATTCAGATTTATCGTCCCGTTATTATAATAGTTTGTCTCTTCTCCATGGAAAATATTAGAATTATCATATGATCCGTCTGTATATATACCCACGGAATTTTCATTATTTATATTTATTATTCCTGCTGTCTCATTTAATACTGCATCATTTAATATTTTTACGTTATAAACGCTGTCAGTATCTTTCAGTACCAAACCTACACCATTTTTACCGTTTATATCAATAGTTCCTCCTTGTACAAGAAGATTCTCATACATTACATCAGAAGCAATATTTGTAGGTCTGTCAGGACAGCCGTTATATCTGTTACATTTTCCCCTGAGATCTTTTCCTCCTATAAATATACCATAGCTGTTATCTCCGTTTATTTCTATCAGACCAGTATTTTTTATCCCTATATCCAGATCAGTTCCTGTAGCATTGGGAGTTCTTACAGAATTTATTCCTATGCTGCCGTTGCCGTTCATTCTGATCGTTCCTCTGTTCTCAGCTATTATCGGTCCTTTTTCAAATCCCAGTGTTTCGCCCTGAAAGTCTATCCCTATTACATTACTCACTCCTGCACCTGATTCAATAAGTCCCTTATTTATATATATTACATCATTTCTTATATTTGAATAGCCGCGTTCCAGCTCCACACCTATAGTTGTATTGGCATTTACATATAAATTTCCTGTTGTTGTAACAAATAAAGCTTCATCAGGATCTCCGGCTGCTGAAACAGTTCCTGTTGCTTCTGAATTTCCTCTGTGAGATTCTATTGTTATAATTCTTCCTTTAGTTCTCTGACTCTCCAAGTCACTGCTTATTACATATGTGACACTGCCTGTTCCTGTGAGAGGATCAGCATAATTCGTTCCTTCTACTCCTATTATCTGTATAAGTCCGTTATACGAACTTCCGTTTGCCAGTAATGTACTCGCAGGATTTTGTGTATTGGTATTCATATTTGAATTATTCGCAGCAGAAGTATAGCCGTTTGGATTAGTATCTACATTTACAGTTATCGGATCTATAGTACCGAACGTTACCGGATATTGTATATTAGGTATTTCCACATCAAAATTGGGTATATCTACAGCTCTTACTGTAAGCAGCTCAAGAGATCCGATTTCTATAGATTCGGGATCTGTAAAATTATAATTATAGCTATTTGGAATAATTGCCTGAATTTCAGGTTTTATCTCTTTCATCGGGATAAGCATACCAAAATTAACCGGTACGGGTACTACCGGAATTTCATGAAATTCTCTGCCTGAAGACTTACCTCCTTTTGCATCATAATAAAGACCCGAAAAAAACACCTGCCACTCCAGATATTCCGGCTTTACTATAAAATCTCCCTGTTTATATAAATCTTCCAATTCTCCCTGTCTTTTTTTTAATAGCTGTTCTACTAATTTATATTTATTCTCATAATTTTTTTTATTTATATTGAGTATACTCTGACTATATGTAAAATGAAGAAAAACAATATATAATATGATACCTGCATATTTTCTCATAATCTCTCTCCTTGACATAAAATTTGTTTATACAAATTTTTAATCTAAAAAGAATACTGATGTTGCTTGTATAACCAATAGTATCATATTGATAATCATATTTCAATTTTTATTTTAAAATAAAAAACACAGCTAAATATTTGAAATAAGCTGTGTTTTCATCTTTATTATTTTCTGCTGATATCAGACATTTACAATAAGAAAAAAATTACTGTAAATACTTTATTTAGAGCAGATTTTGGCTAATTCTCTATAAATTTTCCTACTACTTTTATAAATTTATCTTCCAGATTATATAACTCCTGCAATGATTCTATCTTTATTTTCTCTTCAATCATTTTTCCATTTTTTTGTTCAAATGTTGGCATAACAACTACAATATCATTTTCATTAAAAATAATTCTGCAGATCCATTTTCTGGTATTATTCTGATATAAAATTCCAAAATAACTCTTTGTATCCTTATATGTTATATTTTCTATATCCGTCATCTTACCAAGTATTGATTTCACTATATAAAATGCTTCTTTTTCATCCTCAGTTGTTACAATTTCTGAATCAGGCAATTCATTAATTTCTTCTGTCTGTCTCGCTTCCTGTTCTCTATTTTGTTCTAATGCATTCTCTAGTTTCTTTCTGATGTTTTCATTAATAAAAACTTTAAAAGACATAGATACAATTTCTCTAAATTCTTCAAGTCTGTTTTGTGTAATTTTTCTATCATATACTTCTTTCATTAATAACTTGACAAAGTCGTCCTCTGGTGTCTCCAACTGTTTAAATAAATATCTTTTTATCCCGTTTGAATATTTCAAAATTTCAGCACTTGATAAAATTATATTTATATCAAAATTCTTTTTATGGAATTTTTTCAGTTCCAAAATCTGGCTTTCAGATATTTCAAAAAGATTTATTTCCAAAAAAGGCTTTGAATCCATTCTATTTGTTTCTTCCAGATCAGTAAAAAATTTATAAATAATACCGTTTGTCAGAATTCCTATTTTTGAATTAGTTACATTAAAATATCTGGTCAATTGTATATCATGATTTATAAGATTATCGCACATAGGTTTAGTTTCTATTAATAATTCAATCTGATTTTCCAGCGAAATTGCATAATCTACTTTCTCTCCTTTTTTCTCACCAATATCTGAAATATATTCCGGAATTACTTCCAATGGATTGTAAACATCATATCCTAAAGTTTTAATAAATGGAATTATAAGTGCCATTTTAGTTTGTTCTTCGTTAAATTTCATTTCTTTGAATTTTTCCATATTTTTAATATGTTCACTCAAGTTTTCTTTAAAATCCATACTACCTCCTAAAATTTTTACCCATCTTTCATCATTAAATTAATAAATTTATGTTCATTCAATTAATTATATCATTTTTAAGTATTTTTTTGTATAAAAATGTATGTTTTATTATGATTTTAACAAAGATTTTTTTATAAAATTTACTTAATATTCACAATTTTCTTTGAAATTTTACATTAATAGTTTTTCTTTCATATAATATGTTATAATCAATTATAAAATTATGAAATCATCACCAAAAACAGGAGAAAATATGGCATTTAGTAAAAAAGGAAAAAGAAAAATCATTTATAACGAAGAAGTCTTTTACTGGTATGTAAAAAGAGACGAGGATTATTTCACGGACTATCTGAATATAATCAAAGAAGATAGTTCCCTTGTTATTTATTACCGTGTAAACCAGATCAGCGACGAATTCATACATCCTAAGATTTTTGTCCAAAAAAGCAGCAGACTAAAAACCGGACTTTACTGTTTTTTCCCTCCTCTTCCAGACGAAGTCATAACACCGAAAATCATCAGCAGAATTCTGGAATGGCACGAACAAAGCAGTACTTCTATTACGCCTGTTGAATACCAGCCGCACGACTTTTTACTAACAGACATTGATTATAAAACAGGAAAAATCACCTATATTTCCGATGACTTTAAGTACCCTGTCGAAGATATGCTCCAAGTGAACTATCCCGGCGGTTACACACTGGATTTAGGATGGTATGGTTCTTCAAACGGCTATGTACTTTATATTATTAAAGACGAAGACTGGGATACTCCGGTAAAAAGAATCCAGACAAGCCGCTGGCATTTAAAAGAAATTCTTAAAAATGCAGTAGATTTTATTATATCTCTTTCTGAGATTTAATTCCTGTATAAATAAAATTTTCTGCAAACAAAAAAGGGCCGAAGCCCTTTTTCTTATAACAGTCCCAAAACCGAACAAACAATACTGAATACTATTATAGCTATCATTATTATATTGTATCTTGGCCCTTTTTTCTTTAAGAACCAGTAAATTCCAAACACTGCTGCGAGTTCAAGCAATCCCGGCGCTATTGAATTAAGTATTTCCTGTATCATTATCGGCTGTGAGTTTGCTATTGCTATTTTAAAAGGAGTTTCTATCTTTATATAACTTGCAGAAAGTGATCCCATCATGAAAAGTCCCAGCACACTTGCGCCGTCTATAAGATCTTTTACCTTTCCGTCCTGTAATAACTGTAAAATAGAGTTTTTCCCTATTACATAACCTTTTATACACAGATAGTAACCTATAAGTATTGTTACTCCCGTATAAAGAATTATCGGCATAATGGCACCAAGTGCATTACCATTTATTGCAAAAGGAAGAAATAAAGCTATTATTATCGGCATAATTGCTGCCCATATTATTGAATCCCCGATTCCTGCTATAGGACCCATTAATCCTGTTTTTATCCCTGTTATTGCTGTGTCAGAACTTCCCTGTTCATTATTGGCTTTTTGTTCTTCCATGGCAATTGTAATACCGGTTACTATGCTTCCTGCTATTCCTTCTGTATTATAGAAGTTCAAATGTCTTTTCAAGGCTTCTGATAATTCTGCCTTATCTTTATACAGTTTTTTCAGTACAGGTGTCATTGAAGCACAGAATATCAAGCTTTGCAATCTTTCATAAGAGTTCGATACCTCTGCTCCGAGATACCATATCCACCATGATTTTTTTATATCCTTTTTATCTATTTTGATTTCATAGTTTTTTTCTTCCATTTTTATCCCTCCTGTCCTTTTCTCTGAGCATTAAGATATGTAAATAACAATGCGAAACATGCTCCGAATATGGCTGCTGCCATTACGTCTATATTCAGATATTTTACACCGAAATATCCAAGTATGAAAAACGGTATAAGATGTTTCTTACCTATTACCATTATTGTTATCGCAAATCCAAGAGCAGGAAGTATTCCACCTACTATTTCAAATGAGTGAAGCAGCCACTGCGGCATTATGCTTAAGAATTTTTGAACTACAGATTCTCCGAAATAAGTCGCTACGAAAACCAATGGAAATCTTAATAAAAATCCCATTAATGCAGGGTATAAAAATGCACATCTCATTATTCCCTTTGTATTCGCATCTTCTGCGTATTTATCAGCCATATGAACCCAGAACGAATTTGTTGTTCTTCTTATCTGATCCAAAAAGATTCCAAGTACCCCAAACGGTACTGCCAATGCTACTGCAAGTTTAGGATCCATTCCTGTCTGAAGTGCTATAGGTATTGCCACACATGATGCAAGTGCCGGATCTGAAGGCACATTTCCTCCCGGAGTAGATGTTACCCCAAGATAAACAAGCTGTACTGCTGCCCCTATCATCATTCCCTTAGATACATCACCATAAAGTAATCCTACTGCAAGACCCACACTCACGGGCTGAAACAGAATAGACGAAAAAGTATATCCGAGTCTTAATCTTGTAAACCAGTAAATCAACCCCATACAAATCGCAATTACTAAATTATTCATTTTCCTTCACCAACCTAATCAATATTTTTTTAGAATTTCTTCAAATTTTTGCGGCTTATCTTCCGGAATAGTCTGGAATATAATATCCACACCTTTTCCGGCAAGTTCTTTTAGTATCTCCACGTCTTTGTCGTCAAGAGTAATATTTTGAAATACTACTTTTCTGCTTGGCCCTCCTCCGAGACCGCCTACCTGTAATTTTCCTAATTCAAGTCCTGCATCCAGTGTCTGCTTTAGCACTGCCAGACTTGGGAAAAGAAGAAGCACTTTCCCTGTTCCAAACTGATCCTCCTTCCAAAGTTTCCCTGTTTCTTCACTTCCGTATACATCTACTTTTACACTTGGCGGTGCTGCCATTAAATAGATGTTTTTCATAAATTCGTCATTTACCAGTTCGTCGCTTACTACTATTATTCTGTTTGCTCCTGATTGTCCTACCCACTTCGTAACCACTTGTCCGTGTATAAGTCTGCTGTCTATTCTTGTTAAAACTAATTCTGCCATTATCTTTCCTCCCTGATATTATTTTGTCATTTTTCTTAATTCTTTTAGTATATTTTTACAGCTGTCTTTTCCCTCTTCCACTATGTTATCAAGTACCTCGTCCTTATCAATGGAATCTATATTTAAAAGAGCCTCAAATAAAAGCGGGGCATTTAATCCCGAAATTATATTTATATTGTAGCTCAGACTCAGCTTTGCCGCCACATTTGTAGTAGTACCCCCGAATATATCAGTAATAATCAAAGACCCGTCTTTTAGTTCAGAAACTTTCTTTTCCACTTTTTCATAAAATTCTTCAAAAGTATCTGCCGGATTCAATGCTACATGTGATACACGGTCTACATTCCCTACGATCATTTTACCTGCTTCAATGATATATTTTCCCCAGTCACCATGTGTCAGCAGTAAAATTCCCAATTCTTTTTCCATTTCTCCTCCTTACATTTTTTCTCTATTTATGATTATTTTTATGTAACAAAATTTTTATCACTGTTTTGACTTTATTTTACGAGTTTTTTTGTGATCTCATAAAGTCTCTTTACGTCCTCTGCTCTTGTAAGCCCTGTTTCCTTATTTATTATTGATCCGTATATATGAGGCATTATTCTTGGTATTTTGCTTTCCACACATACTTTCAGGATTTCCTCAAAGTTTTCAAGGTCTATTCCTCCTGTCGGCTCTATTAGTTCCAGACCGCCTCTTTCACTTGCCTTTACTACTTCTTTCAGTTCCTCTATTGATTTCAGTCCTCCCATTGGGAAAAACTTTACTGAATGTGCTTTCATATCTTTCAACATTGCCACTGCTGTATCTACATCCACTATTGCCGGTTTTTCTTTTTCGCTGAGCTCTCCTGTGTTTATCTTTACTTTCCCCGGCTCTCCGGTAGGACTCATTAACACGTTTATATACGTTCTGCCATACCCTTTTGCCTTCAAAGCTCCCGCTGCATATCCTGCCCCTGTAAATACCTGATTTACATGTCCCGGATCTGTCTCACACGATATTAATGCCGCTTTTTGAAACTGGCTCGGATCTCCCGCTCCAAGTCCTACAGATACTACTCCCAGTTCTTTCAGATATTCTTTTACCTCTGCCACTCCGTCTTCTATTTTGTCATAATTCTTTGATAAAAGGCCTACTACTACATGACCTTCCGCTGCTTCATATATTTCTTTTGCATTTGCCAGATCTTTTGCGAGTACGTTTAATGCCACTCTCCCTTTATAAAACTTTATTTTAGTATCAAGCATTTCTCTTCCTCCTGTTTATTTACCCAGTATCTTTTAGGATACAGATATTTTAGATTGCTATTTTTATAATAATTTTTTATTCTTTTCCAGGTATAGTACCTTATCTTATTCATATTTTGGTAGTTGAATATATAATAAAGTAAAAATTCTAACCCAGTATTTCCTCTATTCTCTTAAATATATTGCCTATTTCCTTTTCATCCACTGATCTCATATCAAAGTGTATTTTTCCCTGATTCTTATAATAATTTCTTGTATATATCGCAGGATTTCCGCTTTCCAGTTCATTGATCAGCTCTTCTGCATTTAGTTTTGTCTCTTTCAGCTTCATCTCTGTTCTGTATATCTCTCTTCCTGCTTCATCTTTTACCACCGATATTTCTGTCCCCTTTATTCCTTTCAGTTCCTCCGCCAGAAGCTCTGCCTTTTTCTTATTTTCCTGTTCTATTTTAGCTTCATCCTTTTGACTGTACTGTTCAAGCGCACTGAGGAGACTCATGATTACCCCTTTGTCCACTTTCATTGCTCTTCCTATTCCTTTATACTGAAGCTTACAATTCTTAATCAGTTCCTTCTTCCCTGTTATAAACCCTGAAGCCGGTCCTTCTATTGCCTTGGAACCACTGTATATAACCATATCAGTTCCCATTGCCACATATTTTTCCAGATCTTCCTCTGCTGCTGCGTCCACTACCACCGGCAGATTATATTTCTTTCCTATCTCTATTGTTTTTTCCAGACTAAGCATACCTTTCTGTACACTATGATGCGATTTTACATAAAATATTCCCACTGTATTCTCATTTATATTTCCTGTTATATTTTCTTCGCTTGTAAGGTTCGACTGTCCCACTTCCACCAGCTTACCGCCTCCAAGCTCTATCATTGTCTTTATAGGTGCACCGTAGTTTACCACATGACCTTTTTGTATAATTATCTCTCTTTTATCAGTATTTAGTATATGAAGGTTTTCTGCCATTGTCTGACTGTCTTTTGTAATAAGAGAAGCAGTAGCTATTGCTATTCCCGCAGAAGCAGAAGATGTAACGCAGCTTGCCTCAGCCTTTGTATAAGTGGAAACTATTTCTCCCGCCTTATTCATAAGGTCTTCCATTACTACGAAATTCTGGCTTCCTTCTTTGAATCCTTCTGTACTCTTATCTGATAATACAGACACTCCTAATATTGTCATTCTTCCGCTTGCATTTATTACTTTCTGCAAACCTATTTTTTCATATATATTCACTTTTTCACCTCCAATAATTTTTCATCAATTTTTTCTTTCACTACTAACATACCATATTATCTACGAAAGTCAAATTTTTCATTTTCGTCGTCGGACATTGAAATATTCTTTGACTTTTTTTTATAATTGTGCTAGATATATAAATATAACATGATAGTATAACGATAATTTTGTAAAATAATTATCGTTGGTCATTGATTAAAAAATTGACTTTTTCTATGGAACGGAGAAAAAAAATGGAAAAAAATATGAAAAAAAATGAGTTTTTCTTTCAAGAACATGATATTTTTATAGATTTTCAAAAAAAACTTAATAAAAAAGACAAGATTTTTTTGGAATTTCTGATAAAAAAAATTACTTCTGATAATGATCCAAAAATAGTTCTGGGACAAAAAGTTCTTCTGAATCTTTTGAATCTCGCCAATAAGCATGAGCTTGACGATTTCCTGAATAAATTCTTTGAAAAAAGAGTAAATTATCAGTGTAATAAATTAAATATTCCAGATATTGAAGGAATTATAAATCCGCTTTCTTCATATAAATTTTCAGAAAATAATTATGCTTTTTCAATATCTTCGGATTTTTTTAATATCTTCCAAAAAAACAAAAAAGATTTCAGGGCATATAATTTTGATATTCTTCTGCAGTTTAGCAACCCTATTACAAAGAAACTCTTTTTATTCCTGACTAATAATACCGGAATAAACGACTTTCTTGAAGTATCCCTTGATACTCTGAAAAATTATCTGGACTTAAACAATACTTCATACTCCAGATTCTACGATTTTGAAAAGAATATACTGACTGTGTGTATAAACGAAATAGAAAAATACACAACACTAAAAATACAATATAGAAAAATAAAGCTTCACAATACTTCCAGCAGTAAAATAATAGGTCTGAAATTTTATCTTGCCGATGAAAATAAAAATGCACTTGAGAAAAATACTGATACACTTATGGAAGGAATCAAACCTCTTATTAAGAATAACAGTAAAATACGTAATTTTATTACTCTTTCCCTTGCTAACAGGGGGTATAACTATATGAAAAAGAATATTGACTATGCAAAGCTTCATTATAAAGGAAACTTTGAAATTTTTCTTATTGAAGCAGTAAAATATGATTATTTTGAAAACAGATTCTCAAAAATGATTATTCCTTTTAAAGAGAAATATAAACTGCTTTTCTCCCTGAAAAAGAGTTTCCATTCCCTTCCGGAATTATATGAAAATCTTTTTGAGATAATCAGCGGGACTAATCTGTTCCACCTCACACAAATGGCGCCTATATTCAGGGAAGCATATGATCTTATGGAATCAGGATATATAAATCAAAAAGAGCAACCAAAGATTGCCCCCTTTTATAAAGAACTGCTCAATTTAAAGTCATTTAATGAATTTAAATATGAAGATGAAAAATTTATAATATTTATAGAGTATAATAAAAACTATGATAGTTTTATTTACATTTTTGAAAAATAAGCGGGATTAATTCCCGTTTTTTTATCCTGCCTTTCCCATCAAAAGGCTCAGCATCAGTATCACAAATACAAGAAGTGTTATCTTTACATACAGATAATCTTTTTCCACAAAAAATATTACTATTGATATTCCCACACGGAAAATCGGAGTAGCTATAAGTATAAGCAGCCCTGTCATAATAACTCCATATGGTTTCAGAGCAATAAATCCTTTTATGATCGCAAGAAAATCTGCCGGGTATGTTTCCCCGGGATATCCGCTGTTTCCTGTGGCGAAGTACATTATAAGCCCGGCAAATGTAATGATACCGCTTATCAGCACCCCTATTCTGAGAGCTTTGCTTATGGCAAGTTCCACTTCGTGAAGCTCTTTTTCGTCTTCTCTCATTTTACCCACCTATTCCTCTCATAAGCATCTGTATTGCTACATAAAGTAAGACCGGTATAAAGATCATTCTTATTGTTTTACTTTTTAGATACTGCATAATTTTTGCACCTAATGTGGCACCTACCAGTACACCTAATGCAACAGGCCCTGCTATATCAGGTCTTATATCGCCCCGCACCAGATACACACCGGCACTTGCTGCAGCAGTAACACCAATCATAAAATTACTTGTACTGCTGGAAACTTTCATGGGCAGTTTCATAAATACATCCATTGCCATAACTTTAAACGAGCCGCTTCCTATACCAAGAAGTCCTGACATTATACCTGCCACATACATTACGCCGAAACCGCTTTTTACTCCGCTGACATTATATTTCACGTCCTGCTTCAAAGCTTTGTCGTAATATTCTCCGTGAAGATTCAGCTTATCCGCCAGAGGATCCTGAATTACGTTCTGCGGAAGCTCAGCACCTGATTTTTTTATCATCATAAATGTGGAATAAAACATCAGAATACTGAATATTATAAACAGATATTTCGGGTTTAGAAAACCTCCTATAAAGGCTCCTGTTATAGCGCCTACAGTGGTGGCAATTTCAAGAAACATTCCTATTCTTATATTCGTTACCTTATCTTTTATATAAGCCACTGCTGCTCCGCTCGAAGTTGCTATGACTGCTATTATACTGGCTCCTATTGCATATTTTATATCTACCTGAAACATAAGTGTCAGCGCAGGAATTATAATTATTCCCCCGCCCAGACCAAGTATGGAACCCAGTACTCCTGCTGCGATGGATACTAAAAATATTTGCAGACTGTATATTTCCAATATTCTCCTCTCCTTCTATTTTCCCATAACTCTCTATAATAAAAGTATAACATAATTACCACAAAACTACATAGCAGATTTTATTTTTTTAAACTGTCACTGAAATATCAGGTATTTTAAAATAATTTTTTTTGCTTATTGACTTTGAAAAAAATATGGTATACTTACATTAACTGGTATATACCAGTTAGGTTTGTACAATAAGTAGCTACGATTTTAAACCTTTACCTTATTATATTTTATTATGGAGGAAAAAAATGATCAAATTTATTGAAAACAAACTTGTTCCAATTCTGATCAAAATTGGTGAAAACAAAATTCTTGTTGCAGTGAGAAATGGAATCACACTCACTCTGCCGTTTACCATTTCGGGAAGCGTCTTTCTTATTCTGGCAAACCTTCCTATACCGGGATGGTCTGATTTTTTAGGACCTTTTGCTGACAAACTCAGCGCTCCTGTCGCGGTTACATTTGGTGCTATTGGTATAATATCAGCTATAGGAATAAGCTATAATCTGGCTAAACAGTATAAGCTTGATGCCATTACATGTACCGCTATTACTATGGTGGTCTTTCTTTTGGCACAGTTGAATCAGGAATATACCCTGAATGTAGATAATCTGGGAGCTGCCGGTCTGTTTTCGGCTATCATATTATCTATAATTACTGTACATATAATAAAGTTCTTTATATCAAGAAATATTGTAATCAAGCTGCCTGACGGTGTGCCTCCGGCAGTTTCGCGGTCATTTGCCAGTCTGGTTCCTGCTGCGGTTACTATTACTCTTATATGGTTTATCAGAATTATTTTGAATTTTGATATAAATTCATTCTTTACATGGCTGTTAAGCCCTCTTGTAGTAGGATTAGGAACACTGCCCGGAATGCTTATACTTATATTTCTTATTTCTGTACTATGGTGCTGTGGTATTCACGGGGATAATGTCCTTTCCGGTATTACAAGCCCCATATTTCTGAAATATATCGCAGAGAATACACAGGCATATCTGGCTCACCAGCCTATTCCGCACATAACTGCCGATGGATTTTATATAGTTTTTATGTGTCTGGGAGGGACAGGGGCCACACTCGGACTTGTTATTTCCATGCTTCGTTCCAAAAGCAAACTTTATAAATCCGTGGGTGAACTATCACTGCCGTCTGCCATTTTCTGTATAAATGAACCGGTTATATTCGGATTCCCTGTAGTGTTTAACCCGATTATGATGATACCGTTTACTATTACGCCTATGATTTTGTGTACTCTTACATATGGTCTGATGTACTTTAATATAATAGGTCGTCCTGTATTACAGATACCATGGACAATGCCCCCTATATTTGCCGCATACTTTGTAACAGGTGGAAATATACCGGCAGTTATATGGTCTGTATGTACTATTGTTATTTCCGTTGTTGTTTTCCTGCCTTTTTTCAAAATGGCAGAGAAAAAACAGCTTGAAAAAGAAGCAGCGGAAAGTGAAGAAAGTTTAGAACCTGTTTTAAACAGTGAAATATAATACTTTATGAGGTGATAAAAAATGAAAGGATTAAAAATTGCAACTATCGGCGGTGGTTCCAGCTATACTCCGGAATTAATAGACGGATTCATAAAAAGATACGACGAACTGCCGGTTACAGATTACTATTTGGTTGATATTGAAGAGGGAAAAGAAAAACTGGAAATTGTTGGTGAACTTGCCAGAAGAATGGTAGAAAAAGCCGGTGTCCCTATCAATATTCACCTTACCCTTGACAGGGAAGAAGCACTGAAAGGTGCCGACTTTGTAACAACTCAGTTAAGAGTAGGATTTTTAGACGCAAGAATCAATGATGAAAAAATTCCGCTGAAATATGGTGTCCTAGGTCAGGAAACAACAGGGCCCGGCGGGTTTATGAAAGCCCAGAGAACTATTCCTGTTCTTTTGGATATATGCAAAGATATGAAAAGGCTCTGTCCTGATGCATGGCTTATTAACTTTACCAATCCCGCTGGTATAGTAACAGAAGCAATAAAGAAATACAGTGATATAAAAACAATAGGTATATGCAGCGGGGCAAACAGCATGCTTATGGATATTGCAAAGGCATATAATGTAGAAAAAGATGATATTTATACAAGAATCATAGGATTAAATCATTTGATTTTTGCAGATAAAATATTTTTAAAAGGTGAAGATATAACTGATGATTTTATCAAAAAATTATCTGTGGGAAAAGCTGACAACAGCCTGAAAAATATTCCTGATATTGGTTTTTCAGCTAAATTCACTGAAGCTCTGCATATGTATCCTATTTCATATCTGAAATATTTCTTCCTGAACAGAGAAATGGTGGAAATCGCACTGAAAGATGAAGCTGAAAAAGGCACAAGAGGGGAACAGACAAAAGAAATCGAACATAATTTATTTGAACTTTATAAAGATAAAAATCTTGTTACTAAACCTAAAGAACTGGAAAAACGAGGCGGAGCATACTATTCAGATACAGCATGTTCTATAATAAGCTCTATTTATAACAACAGAAAAGAAATACATGTGGTAAATACACTTAATAACGGTACTACATCTGATCTTCCCGATAATGTGGTAATCGAAACAAATGCAATGATTGACAAAGACGGTGCACACCCTATTACTTACGGAAAACTTCCTGTAAAAATAAGAGGACTTATCCAGAGTGTAAAGGCATATGAGGAACTTACAGTGGAAGCTGCCGTAACAGGGGATTATGAGACTGCACTTCTTGCCCTTAGCATTAATCCGCTTGTACCATCGGCAAATATCGCAGAAAAGATATTGGATGAACTGCTTGAAGTTAATAAAAAATATCTGCCGCAATACTTTAAATAAATTATAAATAAAGGAGATAAATATGGAACTTATAACAAAAAAAAATTATGACGAATTATCTAAAGCAGTGGGAGACTTTGTAATTGATTATGTAAGCAAAAAGTCTGACAGTCTGCTTTGTTTCGCCGGCGGCGACACACCTCTGGGTCTTTTGAAATATCTTGTAGAAGCTGTAAATAAAAATAAGGTTGACCTTAGTAAATGTAAATTTGTCGGTCTTGATGAATGGGTAGGACTTGGAAGAGATGTAAAAGGAAGCTGTCAGGAAACACTTTATAATAATTTTTATGATCTTATTCCTGTTCCCAAGGAGCAGGTGTGTTTCTTTGACGGACTTGCCCAAGATCTTAATGCAGAGTGCAAAAGAGTGGATAAATTTATATCTGATAACGGAAATCTTGATCTTATAGTTCTCGGCATTGGTATGAACGGACATATAGGCTTTAACGAACCTAATGTTCCTGTGGATACTTACTGCCATATTGTAGACCTTGATCCTATTACTAAAAAAGTCTCTGTAAAATATTTTGATACTGCACTTGATGTGAAACAGGGATTATCACTGGGAATGAAGACAATACTTGAATCTGATACTATTATTTTAATGGCAGATGCTGAGAGAAAAGCTGATATTGTTTATAAAACAGTTCACTCAGAAAAAAATCCGGAGATTCCTTCTACTATGGTAAAAGATGCTCCGAAAGTTTATTTCTATATTGATGAAGCTGCCGGAAAATTATTATAGCTTTCTCAAACACACACATGTATATAATTAGTTAGTTAACCCTTTCTCAATTATAAAAAGGCACCGAATTTTCTTACGGTGCCTTTCTTATTTCTCTATTTTAAGATTTTTTACTCTGAAAATATCTCCTCTGTTATAGCTGTACGAATAGTTAAACACTGTTTTATCTTCAAGCCTTGTGACCTCAGTCATTTTCAGCATTGGATGCCCGGCTTTTATCTTAAGAAATTTTGCCAGCTCATCTGTAAACAGCGATGCTTCTATTATAGTATCAGAGTCTTTTATTTTTTTCCCTGTAGTTTTTTCAATATATTCATAAAGAGACCCTTTTATTAAGACTTCTTTTGGAATTTCGTTTATGACACTAAGGGGTATATTGGTATCTTCCACAGTAACAGGTACATCGTCTATAAGTCTTACCCTTCTTATATAATATACTTCCTCTCCTGTTTCTATTTCAAGAAGCTTTGCCAGTTCTTTTCCCGCTTTTATTATTTCAAAATCTATAAGTCCGCTGCTGATCTTCACTTTATTTTTAAACTCTCTTGAAAATCCGAGAACACTGTCACTTTTTTCATTATTAAAAATATATATGTTCCCCTCGGTATTTTTCAGTACAAACATACCCTTGCCGTGGACTCTTTCTATAAAGCCTTCCTGCTCAAGGTTATTCATTGCTTTTTGTACTGTAACCCGTGTAACATTATAAAGAGAAGCCAGTTCTCTTTCAGAGGGGATTTTTTCCCCGACTTCATATTTTTTATTTAATATATCATTTTTTATCTCTACTTTTATTTCCAGATATTTGTGTTTTTTTTCCATAAATTATCCATTCTGTTTTTTATTTTCAAAAGATAGTTTTATATTACCAAATCTGTTTTGTCTATACTTCTAAAGATGCCCCGTCAGATAGAAAACTATTATTAATATTCTTTTCTATTTACTAATAATTATACTATATAACACATGATTTTTGAAGATTAATTTACCGGAAAAACAGGCAGATATACCTGATTGCCGCCTGTCATTTTCTATTTATATACTATCTGCTCTGCTATTCTGTCTGCTTCATCTTTTCCCTTCAGCATTTCTATCAGTCTTAAGGAAAAATCTACTGCTGTCCCTGCTCCTCTTGAAGTAGTTATATTCCCGTCTGTCACTACATTTTCTTTCAGTAAAACAGCTTCGTTTTTTTCAAGATCAGATTCCACAGCCGGAAAAGAAACTGCTTTTTTACCTTTAAGTATGCCTAAACGAGCTAAAACACCCGGAGCAGCACAGATAGCCGCTATATATTTTTTATTATTTTTACTGAAATCCAGTAATTTTTCCAATAAAAAATCCGACTTCTCATAATTCCCTGTTCCGGGTCCTCCCGGCAATAAGAGCATATCATAATCCTCAAAATTAATATCTTTCATATTTTTATCAGTTTCTATTATTACATTATGGCTGCTTTTTACATTTTTCTCATTAAATACAGAAATAGTATCTATCTCTATTCCCGCACGTCTCAAAAGATCTACCGGTGTCAATGCTTCTATCTGTTCAAATCCCTCTACTATAAATTCAGCAACTTTCATAATTTTCACCTCATATTTTTATTTCATAAATAGTTTTTTTCTAAGAATTCCCTGTTTTAAATATATCACTAAAATGGCAAAATAACAACAAACGAATTTTTATCCTTGTATAAAATTCCATAATCTGACTGTAACGAAAAAACTGCCTAAATATAGACAGTTTTCCCTTTATATAATTATCTTAAATTTTCCAAAACTTCTTCCGGTGTATTCAGTGCTAAGATTTCATCTCTGTATTTTTGTGCTTTTTCATAGTTGCTGTTTCTGATTTTCTTCTTAACCTGAAGTACTGATGATGCGCTCATGCTGAATGCATCCAGTCCCATTCCAAGTAATACTTCTGTAGCTCTTCTATCTCCTGCGAATTCTCCGCACATACTAACAGATATATTTCTGTCATGCCCTGCATCTATTACTTTCTGTATTGCTTCTAATACAGCAGGGTTAAATGAATCATATAATGATGCTACCAGTTCGTTTCCTCTGTCTACTGCAAGGAAATACTGTGTTAAGTCATTTGTTCCTATTGAGAAGAAGTCTACTTCTTTTGCGAATTTATACGAGATAATAGCTACAGATGGAGTTTCCACCATGATTCCTACTTTTATATCTTTATCATATTTTTTACCTATTTCATCAAGTTCTTTCTTACATTCATCAAGTATTTCATTGGCTTTTCTTACTTCATTTATTGAAGTTACCATTGGATACATGATTTTTACCTGTCCGTAAGCACTTGCTCTTAATATTGCTCTTAACTGAGTTTTGAATATATCCTGTTTTACAAGAGAGATTCTTATTGCTCTCCATCCAAGGAACGGATTTAATTCTTTAGGAAGATCCATATAAGGAAGTTCTTTGTCCCCTCCTATATCCATTGTTCTTATAGTAACCGGTTTCCCCTGAAGCTTTTCGGCAACTACTCTGTATGCCTTATACTGCTCGTCTTCTGTAGGAAGGTGATCTGAATTCATAAATAAGAATTCTGTTCTGTATAGTCCTACCCCTGTTGCTCCTGCTTCAAGAACAGCATCTATATCTTCCGGGCTTCCTATATTTCCCCATAATTCTACTTTATGTCCGTCTTCAGTTACAGCTTCTTCGTGGATTAATTTTTTCAGTTCTTCTCTTTCTTTCAGGTAAGCTTCTCTTTTTTCTGTATAGTCTTTTAAAACACTTGCATCAGGTTCTATGATAATTTCTCCCAATTCACCGTTCATTACTATTGGAGCTCCGTCAGCTATTTCTTTTAATGCATCTTTTACTCCTACTACTGCCGGAAGTTCCAAAGATCTTGCCATAATAGCAGAATGCGATGTCTTTCCTCCTATTTCAGTAATAAATCCAACTGCATTTTTAAGATCAAGCTGCGCTGTGTCAGATGGTGTAAGATCATAAGCTATAACTACTGTTTCAGGATCAAGGTTACTCAGATCCTTCATTCTTATACCAAGTATATTTTTAAGCCATCTTTTTCCGACGTCTTTCAAGTCAGCTTCTCTTTCTCTTAAGTAAGGATCATCAAGCTGTGAAATCATTTCACAGTACTCATTAACACCTTCATCAAGAGCTCTGGCTGCAGCCATTTTTTCAGCTTTTATTTTATCTCTGACTTCGTCCATCAGATCATCATCTTCAAGAAGCATTATATGCCCGTCAAAAATAGCAGCTTTGTCTTCACCCATTTTTTCTTTAACTTTGTCTCTAATAGAAATCAACTGTAATTTAGATTTTTTCTGTGCATCTAACAATTTTTCAATTTCTGTTCCTACCTGTACTTCTGATATTTTTTCCTGAGGTATGTTCATTTCTTCTTCGATGAATAACATAGCCTTCCCAATAGAAATCCCTTCTGAAGCTCCAATTCCTTTAAATTCTTTCATACTTCTCTCCTTTGATAAAAATTTTAATTATTTAATGAATTATAAATTGCATCCACGAATTTGGTTAATTTTTCTTCATCCTGTTCTTTCATTGATGAATTTACCTCCAAAGGATCCCCTATTATTTCTGTATCTTTCATTTTTGATACATGTTCGGTAATTACCTTTATTGCACTTGAAGCCCATGTATAATTTCCTATTATACCAACCTTTCTTTTCTGCATATTCAAAGCTGTTAATTCGTGCAGTAAAGCGTCCATTACATGATACAGCCCGCCGTTATAAGATGGTGATGCCACTACCATGTGGCTGTACTTCCATACTTCTGCAATTATATATGAAGGATGTGTTTTTGAAACATCAAAAACTCTCATATCTTCCACACCTTTTTCAGCAAGTCTGTTTGCTACTGCGTTAACTACATTTTCTGTATTTCCGTACATTGATGCATAAAACAGTACTACTCCTTTTTTCTCAGGAGTGTAAGAACTCCACTTATCATACTTATCAAGAAAGTATTCAAGATTTGTTCTCCATGATGGTCCGTGAAGCGGACATATCATTTTTATCTCATTTTTTGTGAGCTTTTTTAAGGCATTTTGTACCTGCATTCCGTATTTCCCTACTATATTAGCATAATATCTTCTTGCCTCTGACAGATAGTACCCTTCAAAGTCTGTCTGATCGCTGAACAGATTTCCGTTTATTGCCCCGAATGTACCGAAAGCATCTGCGGAAAACAATATTTTCTGACTGGATTCATATGTTGCCATTACTTCGGGCCAATGCACCATCGGCATCATGTAAAAGTTCAGTGTATGTTCTCCAAGGGAAAGACTTTCTCCCTCTGCTACTTTATGATAATTTTCAGGCTTTCTTGTATCATAAAACTGTTCAAAAAACTGAAAAGTTTTTGCATTTCCTACTATTTTCATATCAGGATAAATTCTTAACAAGTCTTCTATATTTCCACAATGATCAGGTTCCATGTGGTTTATTACCAAATAATCAAGATTCCTTCCATTTAGAACATATCTGATATTATCTATAAACTGGTCTCTTATAGCTGAATCAACAGTGTCGATCAAAGCTGTCTTTTCATCAAGAATCAGATATGAATTGTATGATACCCCTTTTGGTACTGGGAACATGTTTTCAAAACGTTCTAGTCTTCTGTCATTACCTCCGACCCAGTAAATTTTTTCACTAACTTTTTGTACACAGTGTATCATTTTTGTTCTCCTCCTTAAAATTATAGCGCATTATTTGAAGATTTAATCACAAGATTTCCATAATACTATTAAGGCTGTAAAGTGTAAATATAGAGAAAGCGCTAGTTCCAATGTAACTTCTTATCCTGATCTCTTAATAATTTTACAATTTCACCTTTTCCAAATTTTGTTGCCATATCTATAGGCGTCTCATCTTTGAAATTTGGAACCCTTGGATCAGCTCCGTATTCAATCAATAATTTTACTATCTGGATATTACCTTTCAAAACTGCATCGTCAAGAGGCGTCCAGCCGTCATTATCACTCTGGTAGTTCACAATATTTTTATTATGATCCAGCAATATTTTCACTGCTTCTGCATTTCCGTAGTAACATGCTGTATGTAATGCCAGTCTGCCAAAAACAGGATGCTTTTCATAGACACTGGCTCCTCTTTTCAGAAGCTCCGCAAGCATTTCATTATTTCCAGACTCTATAGCAACTATAATAGGTGTATACCCCAGTTTATTACGTGAATTAACTGTAAGCTGTGTCCTGAACTGTCTTGGTGCTATTTCAGGTCCGTAAGTTCCTTCTTTTACAGTCTGTTGTCTTGCCTGCCGGTTTTTCTCCATATCTAAAATATTTATAACTAATAAATTATTTTTTTTGCGGATGGTGTCCAAAAAAAAATTAACTGCATTTTCTTCGTATTTACTGTCATCCATCTGCTTTAACATATCTATTTCATTTGAAAATATTACAACATTAAATAACAATATCCATATCAAGATTTTTTTCATTAAAACACACTCCAGACTATGCTTCCTAAATTATATCATCAATTGTTTATATTTTCAAACATAATATCTACTATCAAAGGAAATAAATCTTTAACGCTATTTTTGTATACCACATGTATATCTTATAAATTGTGTGATATAATTCCATGTTTTCACAATAAAAAAGTCAAGAGTTCTTCAAAATCTCCTGACTTTTTTCCTTTGCTCTGAACCCAATTACCAACCACCCTCCGAGGTCAATCTGAGCCAATAGAGTGTTTTAAATAAAAAAGACTACCTGTTACTTGTCTCTGAAATTTGAAGTGCTTAAAATGGAGCTGAGAAAAAAGGAAAGGATAACATCAAAATGACATTATCCTTACCTATCTTCAGTTGCTTCACATAATTAATCATTAATGGGTGTTTTTCCGAAAATGAGGACGAGACCCTAAAAACTAACTATATGTATCAAACTCCTGACAAACTTGAATATCATATTTATCTATCAACTTTGAAGGTGCGGGAACTACCTTCTCTCTTAATTCTATTTCTTTCAAATTAATATCCAGTACTTCACCTCCTAAATCCGATATATAATATATTCTTTCTTTTTTTAGATCTGTATAGACTCTATAATAATAAGATTCTATTGGTCCTTCTATATTAGACTTAAATATAAGTATTTCAGTCAAAACCTCATATAATTCTATTATTAACCTATCCGTATCATTATCAATTCTCAATATCTCCATTTTTAGCAAATTATTAAAATCATACCATCTTTTTTTGAAATTGTACTCTTCAATATCGAGATCTTGAAATTTCAATAAATACTTAATGTAATTGGTTCTTATCTTATTATCTTTATAATTTTCTAACTTCTTCCCCCAATTTAAAATTATTTTTGCCAAACTCAATGGGTCTATATTTTCCCCACTTATTTCTATATCTTTTTTCAATATTTGCCATTCTCTTTTTAGCAATATGTCCATTTACTTTCCTCCCACTGGAAAAGTCGTTATCAAATTCCCTTTCATATCTGTTAATAATTTTATCCATGTTGTATCCCCTCCACCTTGTTTTAATGAAGCTTTACCAACTACTTGTCCAGTATCTACAATACGCTCATACATTCCGGGTTGAACTTCTCTAATTGGTGAATCTACTACTATTTTACTTTGCAAAATTGATTTTATTTCCTCTTCACTTTTCGTAAATACTGATCTATTATTTGCAAGGGACTCATCAAAATGCCTTTTTACAACATGTTTCCATCCTGCATCTGATGGATCACCATTCTTTTTTAATGGCGTGTACGCTGTGAAATCATTTGCAATATTTACTCTACTTGTATTAGGTTCTATCATTCTTCCAGTTACAGGATCTTTTACTAAAGGAACCTTAGTTGTTGAATCTTTCACAGAAGCAGCCTCATTTTTAATAGATGTATCATTAATTATACTTTCAGTTTTTGATGAATTACTTATTTTTCCAATCCAAAGCTCTGTTGCTATTTTCCCCATACCATCTATCGCAATTCCTATTTTTTCTGCTCCTACTTCTGCTGACATTTTTTCATTTGATACTGTTAATGTCATTCCATCATATCCCGTTGCTGATTTTGATAGATAATTTCCTGTTATATTTTTTCCACCCAATGAACCTCTTTGTTTGATTCCTTCTTCTATCTCCTTTTGTCCATCATAATATTGTTTTAACTGACTATCTATTTCCTTTTTTTCTTCACTAGTTTTAGCATTTCTTTTAGCTTCTTCTAAACTATTTATATTATCTGATAGCCATTGTAATACTGCCCGTTCCTCTTTATTTCCTGTACTTTGATATTCCAGCAATGACTCAAATACTAGTTTATTTCCATCCTTATCAATCATTTCTATTCTTATATTATCTTGCACTCCATTATACAAGGCATTTTCTCTAAATTCTTTTAATGCTTTTTCTTTTTTTTCTTCTTCTGTTGAAATATTTTTGCTATTTTCAATAACGAAATCTGAAAATCCAGATTTTTCATCTGATTTTCCATTCTTTGTTTCACTTACATCATCAACTATTTTCTTAATTCCCTTATCTACTTTGATTGCTTTTTGTGTTATATCTTTTTGACATTTTTTATCATTTCCACACTTATCTAACTTAGGAATAAAAATTTTATTTGTCGTTCCACCACACATTTCATCCCCAGAACCTTGTCCACACTTTGTTGCAAAATCTAAATCTTCATCAGATATTAGAGCATATTTACCATTCCCTGAATCCAATACACTGCTTCCACTCAAAATATCATTATAAAAACTATTTCCACTTCCATCTAAGGCTTTTCTCCCTATTGATGTAAAATCTTCCTCAAGCTTATTATTCTTTCCTGCCTGCTGCTCTGTTTTATTGTAAACATATGGATTACTTGGATTGTAATGACTTAATTCTGCTCCTAATGCATTATAGACCTGCTCCATATCTGATACATCTACATTTTTTACATTAATGAAAATATTTATTACTCCTGTTTCTTTTGCATCCTTTCTTTCATAAGCTGCCATTTCTCCATTTTTATCTTCATCTGTAAAACTCACTATTATTTTTATATCTTCATCTATTCCATATGTATTTCTTAATACATTTGCCATATCATTGGCTAGTTTCTCCGAATTACCTGCTTTCTTATCATCCGGCAGATTTTTGAGGTTTTCATATCCCTTATGCATTTCCTGATACTTTATAAGATTAGCATCTGTATTTCTCAGTGTTCCTACTAAATTATCAAGAAAATTACTTCCTTCATTTTCTGTTGTTACCTGTATCGCCCTTATTATATCTCCCGGAAGCTGTGCCAGTCCGTTTAAATCTTTAATAACCTGATTTCTTGTCGTTTCATTTATCAAATCTGTATGTAACGTAGTATCTATCTGTTCTACTACCTTGTCTTTTGTTACTACCTGTGCCTTATTTATATCTGTGTTTATTCCCAGTTCATCAAGATTCAGTTTTTTTCCTGCTTCTGTTACTTCTGTATTCACAAATGTCGAATTAGTATTCTGTTCTTTATCATGACTTCCATACTGAATAGATGTTTGCGGTGCTACTGTCTTTTTATCATTTAAACTTATTCCGCTTAAACCTATACCGTAATTCTCCCCTTCATTATAATCTTTTAAATTCTCTATTACAACTTTTTTTGCTTCTATTCCGAGTTTTTCATTCTCATTCAGACTTCCTATTACTGATCCTATATTTGTTAATGTTTCTCCTATTTTTATACTTCCGCCATTCTCTGCAAGTATACTTGTCTGATTTCCTGTCCACTTACTATCCTGATGATTTTCTCCATAACTTCCGCCTATTGACGGTCTTGCAGTATCTGTCTGAAAATTTGTTCCTTCAAGTTTTCCAGATACATTTATTCCGGCACTATAATTCTTTCCATCTGACTTATACTCATCCTGTAATGAAATTACGTTTAAATTTTTCCCTATATCAAAATTGATCTTATCCGCTGTTACGTTAACCCCTGCAAATGTTGCATCATCCTTTGTTGTAAGCTGGAAAGTTCCTCCTACTCCTATATATGTATTATCATAATACTTGGAGTCTGTATTTGATTTTCCTCCTGCTATATTAAGTCCGCCTATTGCATGGCTGTTTACTATATCATAACCTATACTGCCGCCTACTGAACTTGATTTCGTATTATTGCTGTAAGTATTTTCCCCGGCTCTTGCTTCAAAGTTTTTAGCATCTACTATCAGGTTTTCACCTACATTTATCTTTTGGTTTACAAGCAATACATTTCCTTCAGATTCTATCAAAAAATTCTTCCCGACATTTATTACCCCAGCTACTGAAGTCGTACCATTTGTATTTGATTCATAACTGCTCTGGCTAAAATTCAGTGATACTGATGCACTTACCAGTCCTTTGGCTGCATCTCGAAGATTACTTCCTGATAATCCTCCAGATTCTATAAGATTTTTTGTTGCTGAATATCCTATTCCTTCATACCAGTTTCTCAGATTACTGTTTAATCCACCTATATCTCTTAAATCCTGTATTCCGTTTCCTATTGTATTTATGCTCTGTGATGTATTTCCAAATCCATAATCTTTTACGTTTCCTGCTACATCACTCACTGTACTTGCCAATTGAGCCGGCGTAAATCCTACATTTAAACTTACTCCCATTGTTGTTGTCTTCTGCTTTACCTTTTCTTCATAAACTTCCTTAGCATCCAGAAGCTCTACTCCGTTTACTCCTCTTATTATAAGATTTTCTCCTACATTTGCCTGCATTGCTTCTGTTCTTACTTTATTTCCTGCTTCTAATACTGTATTTCCTTCTGAAATCAGTGTAGACACTGCAACTGTTGTGCTTTTACTATTTATTTCAAGACTACTCTTGCTGTAACTTACTCCTGCAGTGGCTCCACCTCCTCCACTTGAAAAGTTTGTACTAAATCCACTTTTCTTCTCTTTTAGGGAATATTCATTATTCATGTCATCTGTTGATATATTTACATCATTTCCGGCTGTTATTACAATATTTCCACCTGTATTTTCTATTCCCTCTTTTACTGCTATTACATTTGAAGCTCTTACATTTACATCATTCCCGGCATCTAAGATTACATTATTTCCCATCAAAGTACTTGCTGCCGCACCTTCCTTATAATCCTTTTCCAGTTTGCTGTAACTTGAAAATGTTCCTTTCTTTTCCTGTTTTTCTTCATGATACGTTGTATTCTTATCATTCACTATATTTATATCTTTTTCTGCCGATATTTGTACAGTACCGTCTGATAATACACTACTTCCCTTTATATTTACATCATTTCCGGCATTCATTATTACATTATCTAGTCCTGTTACTTCTGATCCTAATTTCTGATTTACTTCTGTATATTGATATCCGTTTTTAATGCCTTCTCTTTCTGATTCCTTTAGATTTATTATATTTATTGAAATATCTTTTTCCGCTTCAATATATACCGTTCCTTCTGACTGTGTTACCGCTCCCCTTGATACATAATTTTCCCCGCTTATTACTGTTGCATTTCCTGAACTTATTAATCCTACATTCTGAATATTATCTGCTGTATAAGTTCTGTCTTCTCCTCTTAATCTATCATTTACCACTGTTTCTACACCTGTTGTTATATTACTTATTGTTCCTCCGGCTGTCAGTACAAGATTTTCCTTCGCTGAAATTACTGCTCCTATATTCAGTATATCATTTTTGGCATCTATCTGGATATTTGTTCCTGTTATCTCTGCTGTTAATGCTCCTACACTCTTATTTATCAGATTATCTGTATTCACATATACTGTTTTTCCTTCAAGTCTTCCCTGATTTACCAAAGTACTGCTGTTTATTGCAAGTGTCTCCTGTGCTGATATTGTTGTCGTCGGACTCTTTATATTCTCAAGAGTCGCCTGACTTAAGTATAATTGTGGTACCAGAACTTTCTGTCCGTTTACCTCTTGTTCCACATACCAGATTATATCACTCTTCAGTGCTACTATCTGTTCTTTTGTCAATGACACTCCTATTGTAAGCTGTAAATCTCCGCTTGTTGCTACTGCATTATCAAGAAGCTCCTTCATTAGCTCTGTATCTGCTTTTCCATTTATGAATCTTGTTCCCAGTGTTTCCAAAAGAAGACTATTCATATATTTTGTCTCATAATATGCATCTCCGAGTCTTCTTGCTTTATTCCAGTCACTGCTCTCATCATATCCTATTTTACTTAAGAAATAATCACTTCCAAAGAATCTTGACAAATCAATATATTGTGATCTTGTTTCAAGCATATATTTTGACGCAGGATCGCTGTTTTGTGTAAAAAGCTTACTTATACTCTGATTAAATACCTGATTATTAAAAGGTATTATACCTGTGTTTATAATATCTATCACTGCTGTTCTGTCTACATGTACTGTTACAGGGTCATAATAAAGGTCTACATCCACATCTCTTGATGTTATTGTACTTGGGTCTACCACTGCTCCTGACTGAATAACATATCCGTTACTTATTACCGGACTTCCCTGTATTACTACATTATTTCCTTCTATTACTGACACGCTGTCTGCTATATTCAGATCTCTTCCTGTTGTCTTTAAGCTTCTCCATACTCCTATTGCTGCTCCGCTTCTTGTATCTCCATTCCCTGCTGTCCAGCTTAATGTCCATGTCTTTACCTGTTCGTCTCCGTCATACACCTTTATTGCTGAGGCTGTTGTTTCATTTTTTATTGTCTGAACTTTATCCGTTACTAAAAGCGTTCCTCCTGCACTTATTTTTGAGTTTACATTTTCAAGTTCTATAATATCAAGTGTAAGGTTTCCTCCTGATAATATTCTTGCTCCTGTTGTTACAAGCTGACTTGTATCTATATATCCTGTCAATACCTGTGTCTTATAGTCCTTTGTCGGATCTAACTGGCTGCTTGTTAGATTATTGTAATAAAGTTTATAATCCAAATCATTATTTATATCTGTTAATTCATCTTTGGGATTTATTCCCCAGCCCTGCATATTTGATCTGCCTTCTGTAACTGTCCAATCATCCAATCCTGTTATCAGACTGCTGTTGCCTGTTTGAGAATACGAATCTTCTAAATTTCTCCACACATTATCATATATTATACGTCCATCCCAAGTTTCCCAATAAAGTCTGTACTGCCCGGATACTTCTCCGCTGTTTAACAGTTTATTTCCGCTTAATAATATATTTCCTCTGCTGTCTATTACTCCTCTTGTATTATCCAAAAGATTGAACCCTGTTATATTAAGTGTACTCTGTCCTACTATTTCACCGTCTGTATTATCTACATCTGCTGTTCGGATATTAAGCTCATCGTCACTATATATTGTGGCGTCCTTATTTACAAGCTTTGTTCCTTCTATATCCAGTTTATCGAGAAATATTATCAAATCTCTATTTTCTATGTTATTCCCTGATAATTCCCCTGTTTCTCCCTCTATCATAGAATTATTTAATATGTTCCCTGTTGCCAGTAATTCTACATTACTTCCTGATATTGTTAAGTTATTTGTAATGTCATTTCCTGATAATCTCAATAACCCTGAACTTATTGTATTCCCATTATTTGTTATGTTTGATCCTGATATTAACAGATTACTTATTCCTTGGATTTTTCCCTCAAGTAGTAAATTCCCTGTTGTACTCAGATTAATGTCATTACCTCTTATTGTCCCTGTTGCATTATCATATGAAAACAGGCTCTGTAGATTTATTGTTACTGACTCTATAGAACTTCTGTTTATTAATGACGAGTTATTTAAGTTTATACTTCCATTCGAAGCTAACTTCCCTGTATTATTTAAACTTGTATTATTTGCCGTTATTACTTCTTCTGCTAGTATCTGTCC
>NZ_JAMZGM010000014.1 GCF_024158605.1 Sebaldella sp. S0638
AACCTGGTAGTTAAGCCTGTTTGCGCCGACAATACTTAGATTTACTTCTAGGGAATATAGGTCTTCGCCAAGCTTTTAATTATTTGTCTCTGTAGCTCAGCTGGTTAGAGCATTTGACTGTTAATCAAAGGGTCGCAGGTTCGAGTCCTGCCAGGGACGCCACTTTTTTTCCTATTTTATATAGGATTTTTTTTTGCTTTTTTTTCCTTAACATATTTTGTGTTTCCTGTTATAATGGTATTGGAAGAAAATGTTAACATAATATTTATCGGAAATATCGGAGGTGACTGGAATGAAAGAGATAACTAAACTATTTAAAAACATTGATAAATTGGTCTTTATGTCATCCAGTATGGGAAATTCAGAAATGGACTGGAATTACAACGGAACAGGAAATACAAAAGTTACCTGTGAAAACGACAAAATATTTTTTCTGGACAGAATTACCATAGATGACAGACTAAGTTATGAAGATAAGAAAATGTGGGTTGTGAATGGTGATGAGCTGGAATTCTGGCATTTCAGAAATAATGAATATGAGAAAATATTTACTTTTTCTAAATGGGAACATAACACTCTTATGGCGAAGGAATACTTATGTGCTGATGATGTGTATATGGGAAAAGTGGAGGTAGATAACGAGGACATTATTTTTATGATAGAAATAAAAAGCCAAAAGAAAAACGAACTTATAAAGTACAAATATTTTAAGTAAGGAGTAATAATGAATAAATATATTTTATTGGATAGAGACGGTACAATAAATGTGGAAAAAGATTATCTTTATAAAATAGAAGATTTTGAGTATGAATACGGAGTTATAGAAGCGCTGAAAATTTTTACTGAAAAAGGTTACAGACTAGCTGTAATTACTAATCAGTCAGGAATTGGAAGAGGTTATTACAGTGAGGAAGATTTTTTGAAGCTGACTTCCTTTTTGGAAAGCGATTTGAAAGATAAAGGAATTGTCATAGATAAAACCTATTATTGTCCCCATCATACAGATGGCAAAGGAATTTATAAAACAGAATGCGACTGTAGAAAACCAGGTACACTCTTATTTGAAAAGGCAATAGATGAATTAAATATTGATACAGAGAACTCTTATATGCTCGGTGATAAGGTAAGTGACCTGATTCCCGCAGATAAACTGGGAATTACACCGGTTTTTCTTAGAACGGGACATGGTAGGGAAGAGTCTCTTAAAGGATTGAATTTTAATTTTTTGAGTTTTGATAATATTTTGGATTTTGCCAAAACTTTATAAATTTTTATAAAAAAATTTTATTTTTACACTTTTTAATTTAAATATTAAATAAAAATATGTTATTTCTCAATTATAGAAATAACTATTTTTAGTTTATAAACGATTTGTTTTTAGTACAGAAATATAACTATTATTTCATGTAAAAAAAAATTCTGCAAATGGACTTGAAAGTCTGATTTTTTTATTGATAAATTATATATTAAGTGGTATAATTATTTAATTACGCACTAAAAATGGAGTTATTAAATTATGAAAAAAAATTATATCTTTAGAAAAACACTTGAAGAATTCGGAATTTCTGATTGTCTGGATATTCCTGATATAAATAATGTTTTAATCAATTCAGGTGAAGTACTGGAAAATGACCTGTTTATAGCTATCAGAGGCGGAAACAACTATATTAACGAAGCAGCAGAAAAAGATGCATATGTTATATATGACGACGAAACAAAAATTACAGACTATCAGAAAGCATTTTTAGTAAATGATAGTATTAAATTTTTACAAAAGTTTGCTGAAAATTGGAGAAATTCACTTGATATAAAAATAATTGGAATTACAGGAAGTAACGGAAAAACAACAGTAAAAGATATTGTACATCAGCTGTTGTCTACTAAATACAAAGGAAAAAAAACAGAAGGTAATTTAAATAACCATATTGGATTGCCTGTTTCTTTGTTACGTGCTGAAAATTCCGATGATTTTTTAGTTTTGGAGATGGGAATGAGCGGCTTTGGTGAAATAGACCTGCTTGCAGATATAGCAAAGCCTGATTATGGAATTATTACTAATATAGGTGATTCACATCTTGAGTTTTTGGGTAGCAGAGAGAACGTTTTTAAGGCCAAAAGTGAGATTATAAAGCATGTAAAAGATAAAATGTTCCTGAATGGAGATGATCCATTTTTAAAAGATCTTCACGGAATAAAAGTTTCTACAGAAAGCGGCAGTTCAGCTGATTACAAAGCGCAGGACATAGTTTTAGACGGCAGCGGAACAAAATTCAGTCTGAATGGTACGCTTAATCTTGAGACGAATCTTATAGGCGAGCATAATATTCTGAATTTGCTGTTTGGTATAGCATTATCAGATGAATTCGGAATAAAGCCGGAAGAAACAGCAGCGGAGTTAAAGAATATAAAGCTTACTGCAATGAGATTTCAAAAAGTAGAAAATAATAATATTGTATATATTAATGATGCATATAATGCCAGCCCTATTTCAATGGAAAAGGCTATTCTTACATTTTCGGATATTTATAATGACAGATATAAGGTAGTGGTACTTGGGGATATGCTGGAACTTGGCGACAAGGGAACAGAATTTCATGAGGAACTGGAAAAAATACTGAGAAATACAAAACAAAATGAGATATTGTTATATGGTCCTTTAATGAAAAGCCTTTATGAAAAAATCAAAGATATGAATGTTTTTCACTTTGAGGATAAATCTTTTATCAGAGAAAAGCTAAGGGAGTACGATACTAAAAGGTTGGCTGTTCTGTTGAAGGGATCCAGAGGGATGAGATTAGAAGAAATTATAGAGGAAGGAAATTAAAAAATGCTGTATTTATTACACCAATTATTTTTTGAGGATTTGAAAATCCTGAGAATATTTAAATCAATCACAATAAGGGCTTCAATATCCTTTTTTTTAGCACTGCTCTTTGTTTTGATACTGGGAAAACCATTTATTGCATGGCTGAAAAAGAAAAAATACGGTGATACTGTCAGAGAAGAGGGACCGCAGTCTCATTTTTCAAAATCAGGGACACCAACAATGGGAGGACTTCTTATCATAGGAGCTATCTTATTTGCTACTGCAATTTGCGGAAATTTTTCTAATAAATTTATTGTCTTTTTATTTTTTATAACGATTTTGTTTAGTACAATAGGTTTTTATGATGATTATCTGAAACTTACAAAACACAAAAAAGGACTTTCAAGTAAGAAAAAAATATTAGGACAGCTTATTATAACGATTTTGACTTTTATTTTTATATATAAATACGGATTGATAAGTCCGAGAGTAGATTTTTCAATAGTAAATCCGATAATTAAAAATTCATATTTCTATATTACACCGGCATTATTCTTTGTTTTTATGGCAATAGTAATAATAGGTTCTTCAAATGCGGTGAATCTTACAGACGGACTGGACGGACTCGTAACAGGACCAATTATCATTGTATGTGCTACTCTGGCTATAATAACATATCTTACAGGACACGTAGAATATGCAGATTATCTAAATCTTTTTTATGTAAAAGACGCAGGGGAAATGCTTGTATATCTGGTATCGATTATAGGAGCCTCAATTGGGTTCTTATGGTATAACTTTTATCCGGCACAGGTATTTATGGGTGATACAGGATCACTTACGCTGGGCGGAGTTCTGGGAATAGTAGTAATCTTCATAAAGCAGGAGCTTTTGCTTCCTGTGGCAGGGTTTATATTCATAATAGAGGCTTTATCAGTAATGATACAGGTCTGGCATTATAAAAAATTCGGAAAACGTGTATTTAGAATGGCGCCAATACATCATCATTTTGAGCTTTTAGGAATTCCTGAAACCAAGGTTACCATAAGGTTCTGGATTATTTCAATATTGACGGCTTTACTGACTTTTTTGATTTTAAAATTAAGATAATAAGGAATGATTAATGATGAAAAATGCAATAGTATTCGGTGCGGGACTAAGCGGACACGGTGCAGCGGAATTACTTGGGAAAGAAGGGTATAACGTCTTTCTTGTAGATGATAATACTGGTATAAAAAGTGAAGACGGAATCAAAATAATAGATGAAAATGAAATAGAATTTATTGTAAAAAGTCCGGGGATACCATGGGACACAGAGCTTTTGAAAAAAGCAGAAAACATGAAAATAAACGTGATATCTGAAATAGATCTGGCATACAGATATATGGATAAAAAGACTAAAATAATTTCTGTCACAGGAACAAACGGGAAAACAACCACTGCTACAAAAATATATGAACTTTTAACAGAAGCGGGACTTAACGCCGAGCTTGCCGGGAATGCGGGATTTTCTTTTGCAAAGCTGGTTAGTGACGGGAAAAATCCAGACTATATAGTTTTGGAATTAAGCAGTTATCAGCTGGAGAATGATCCTAAAGTACATTCATATATAGCAGGAATAATAAATTTGACTCCTGATCATCTGACAAGGTATAATTCACTTGATGATTATTATATAACAAAATTTAATATATTTGACCATCAGAATAACAATGACTATGCATTGATAAATCTTGACGATAAAGAGATAATGAGAATTATTTCGGGAAACAAAGAAATAGATGATAAAATAAAAGCAAAAAGAATTTTACTGAGCGGTGAAAAAAATGCTGATGTATTTCAGAAAGACGGTATGATATACATAAATAAAAATTCCCAAGAGATACCTCTTATAAAAACATCTGATTTATCACTAAAAGGAAAGCATAATCTCGAGAATATATTGTTTATTGTTTCTGTGGGGATGATACTGAATATTGATACAGAAGTAATGAGAACCTTCTTATCTTCCACAAAGCCTCTGGAACATAGGCTGGAAAATTTCTTTGAAAAAGAGAATGCAGTTTTTATCAATGATTCCAAAGGGACAAATTCAGAGTCAACAATAAAGGCTATAGAGGCCTTTGGAAAATCAACGGTATTAATCTGCGGGGGTTATGATAAACAAGCCTCTAATAAGGATTTGATTGATAAAATAGTGGAAAAAGTCGATTTTGTGTATCTGATAGGACAGACTTCGGATATTCTCGAAAAAGAACTGAAAGATCTGAAATATACAAACTATAAAAACCTTAAGACATTGGAAAATGTTTTGAATGATATAAAAGATAATTTAGATTTTTCAAAAGAGCAGGTAGTTTTGTTTTCTCCGGCAACTTCCAGTTTTGACCAGTTTAAAAATTTTGAGGACAGAGGAAGAATTTTTAAAGAGCTTACAAATCAAATTATAGGAGATAGATAATTGAGAGAGAAAAGAACCTTGTCAATTGCATTTATAATATCAATAATGATTTTAATAGTAATTGGAATTGCGATGATGTTTAGTGTCAGCTTTACATCAGGATTACATGAATACAGGAATTATTACTACTTCATAATCAGACAGCTGATATGGATAACCGCAGGGGGATTTTTTATGATAGTGGCTTCCAGAATAAACTATAAGAGATATAAAAAAATAAGAGGTCTTTTTTTTATCGGAGGTCTTGCACTTCTTGTTTTGGTCTTATTCGTAGGTAAAGAGGTAAACGGTGCCAAAAGATGGCTGGTTATCGGACCTATAGTAATACAGCCTTCAGAAGTGGCTAAAATTACTTTTATTATTTATTTGTCAGGGGCATTGGAATATTATAAGGATAAAAAATATAAAAGCCTTGAAATACTAATAGCTGCTGTTGTACCGCTGTTTGTATTCATACTTTTGATTTTTCTGGAAAAGTCGTTTAGTTCGGCAGTAATATTATTCGTAATAGGTTTCTCCATGATTTTTGTTTCAAAGGTAAAGATAGAGCAGCTGATTATTTTCTTTCTAAGTTTTATGGCACTCGGAGCCTTTGGTATAATGCATTCCGATTACAGAAGAAGAAGAATACTTAGTTATTTCACAGGGTTTAATAAAGATGGAAATGATGTGGGATATCAGGCAAGACAGTCCCTTATAGCTATAGGAAGCGGAAGGGTACTGGGAAGACATTATGGAAACGGACTTCAAAAGTATTTCTATCTTCCGGAGAGACACACAGATTATATATTTTCCACTTATGCGGAAGAATTTGGCTTTATAGGATGTTTCGTTTTAATAGGAATATATTTCTTTATTTTATTAATAATGATAATGACAATAAATAAAACAAAGGATTATTTCGGTAAGTATCTGGTATTTGGTATAATGGTACTTTTCATAACACAGGCTTTGGCAAATATGTTTGTGGTAACCGGAGTTGTTCCGTCTACAGGGATTACACTGCCGCTGATAAGCTATGGAGGAAGTTCCACTATAGTAATTATGGCAGCTTTGGGTATAGTAATCAATGTGATTAATAATATAGATGAGGTAAATGAAGATGAATAAAAAGGAAAAAGTGATCTTGACAACAGGGGGAACAGGAGGACATATATATCCCGCCCTTGCAATAGCCAAGAAATTAAAAGACAAAGGTATAGATGTCTTATTTATAGGAACATCACACAGAATGGAAAAAACAATAGTTCCAAATGAGGGGTACAGATTTATAGGTCTGGATATAATACCGATAAAATCAGTTCCGGCAATATTTAAAATAATAAAAGGAACTTTGAAGTCAATAAAAATTCTGAGAAAAGAAAAAGCAACCAAAGTAATAGGATTTGGAAATTATATATCAATTCCCGTAATTCTTGCTGCAAAATTTTTGAGGATACCGTATTATCTTCAGGAACAAAACAGTATTATGGGATTAGCCAATAAAAAATTCTATAAAGGTTCCAAAAAAGTTTTTCTTGCTTTTAGAAATACACTGAATACTGTCCCGGGAAAATACAGGGAGAAATTTATAGTAACAGGCAATCCTTTGAGGGAAGAATTTTATCGTAAGGAAAAAGCAAAAGAAAGAGAAAAACTGGGGATACGTGAAGATGAAAAAGTGCTGTTTATAATAGGCGGAAGCCTTGGTGCAAAAAATATAAATGAAGCAGTATTAAAAAAATGGGATAAAATGCAGGGAATGAAAAACCTGAGATTATTCTGGGGAACAGGAAAAGATCTGTTTGAGGAAGTAGTTTCCAAGATAACTGATTACGGAAGTGCCGTAGTTCTTCCTTATTTTGACAACGCAGCGGATATTATGTGTGCGGCGGATATGGTTCTGTGCAGAGCAGGAGCATCTACAGTTTCGGAGCTGATACAGCTGGAAAAACCGTCGATAGTAATTCCATATGACTTTGTCGGGCAGAAAGAAAATGCTGAGGAGATAGAATTCGTAAACGGTACTAAAATTTTTGAAAATAAAAACGTAAGTGATGCAATAGATGAGGCTTTATTAGAAATAAACCAGCCTGATATACTGAATTTTATGAGTGAAAATCTTAAAACTCTGAAAAAAGGAAATGCTGTATGTTCTATTGTTAAACACATAGACTTGGAGGAGAAATGAGTGAAGGAGTAAAAACAATTTTTTTCAGCGGGATTAACGGAATAGGGATGAGCGGTCTTGCTAAAATAATGGTTACTAAAGGATATAATGTATATGGTTCGGATATAGTGGAAAAGCCTATCTCAAAACAATTAAGAGATATGGGTGTAGGAATGTTTATAGGGCAGGAAGCTGAAAACCTTGCGGGGAAAGACATAGACCTGTTCATATATTCCAGCGCTATTAAAGAAAGTAATCCCGAATATAAGTATGCAGTAGATAATAATATAAGAAAAATAAAAAGAGGAGAACTGCTGGCACTGTTAATGAATGATTCAAAAGGGATCGCAGTAGCGGGAACGCACGGGAAAACAACTACCAGCTCTATGCTTGGGATAACAATGCTTGAAAAAGATCCGTGCATAGTAGTAGGAGGGATAATTCCCGAAATAGGAAGCAACAGTAAAGTGGGAAATTCTGAATATTTCATAGCTGAAGCCGACGAAAGCGATAATTCATTTCTGTATCTGACTCCGTCATATTCAATAGTGACAAATGTAGAGGCAGATCATTTGGAAAATCACGGTTCATATGAAAATATAAAAAAATCTTTTGAGGAATTCATCGACAAGACCAGTGATATTGTGATTTTGAACAAAGATTGTCATGAAATAGAAAAATTAAATTTGAAAAATAAAAATATTATATGGTATAGTATAAACAATGAAAGTGCAGATATTTACGCAAAAAATATAGAATATAAAAACAGGGAATCACATTACGAAGTGGTGAAAAACGGGGAAAGTCTGGGATTATTCAGACTGAGTATTCCAGGTGAACACAATATTTCGAATTCTCTGGGAGTAATATTCTTGGCACACGAGTTTTCATGTGATATGGATAAGGTAAAAGAATATCTGTATAATTTCAGAGGTGCGAACAGAAGATACCAGATACTTTATGATAAAACCATAAAAATAATAGATGACTATGCACATCACCCTACAGAAATAACTGCAACTATCAATGCTGCCAAAAAAATAGAAACTGAAAAAATAGTAGTAGTATTCCAGCCGCATAGATACAGCAGAACGAATTTTTTTCTGAATGAATTTGCTGAAAGTCTGAAACTGGCTGATGAAGTATATCTGCTTCCTATTTACAGCGCTGAAGAGGAAAATATATATAATATAAGTTCCGAAAAACTTGCAGAGCTGGTAGGAAAGAATACAAAAGTATACAGTGAGGAAGAAATAACCGGGCATGTGATGAATGATAAAAGCGACAATGTTTATCTGTTTATGGGAGCAGGAAGTATCTCCAGAATTGCAAATACTATAAAAAACAAACTAATAGAGGGATAAGAATTATGAGAATATTAACTGATGTAGAAATGAAAAATTACTCAAATATGAAAATAGGCGGAAAAGCAAAAGAATTAATTTTTATAGAAAAAGAAAATGAATTGCAGGAAGTTCTAAAAACAAGAGATAAGGTCTTTTTAATAGGGAACGGAACGAATACACTTATAAGTGATAAGAATCTGGATATAAGTTTTATATCACTAAAAGAATTTAATTATATGAAAATAATTGAAAAAAATGAAAATTATGATATAGTATGTATAGGAGCAGGAGCAAATCTTGATGATCTGATTGATTTTATGGAAGCAAATGATTATGCAGGACTTGAAAATATTACAGGTATTCCCGGTTCGGTAGGCGGTCTTGTAAATATGAACGGCGGAGCTTACGGAACAGAAATATTTGACTGCATAGACGAGATCAAAATATGTGATCTTGAAGGAAATATAAAAGTATTCAAAAAAAGCGAACTGAATTATAACTACAGAACAACTGACATAAAAGAAAACAGATGGATCGTGGTGGAAGTATACTTTAAGTTTTCTAAAGGCTTTAATAAAGAGTGTGCACAGGATAAAAAAGACAAAAGAGAAGAAAGACATCCGCTGGAACTTCCAAATCTGGGAAGTACATTTAAAAATCCCGATCAGAATTTTGCGGCGCAGCTGATTTCAGATGCAGGTCTAAAAGAGTATAAAGTAGGTAATGCAATGGTTTCACCAAAACATCCTAATTTTATAGTAAATCTCGGGGAAGCAGCATTTGACGACGTAATGGGTGTAATAGAGCATGTAAAAGAAGTTATAAAAGAAAAAAATAATATTGATTTACAGACAGAGATAATAATAGTAAAATAAAATTGTTGACATTCTTGCTAATTTGTTATATAAAAAAACAAGTTTGAAAAATATAAAAAATTAGTGTATAATTCTTTTAACAATTAATGAGGTTGATTAGATGCTCAAATTTTTGAAATTTTTAGTATTTCTGTTAATGCTTACGATATTAATAAAGGGTTTATTCATATTTGCAAGTAAAGATTTTTTTAAAGTAGTAAATGTAAAGGTAGAAGGAAGCAACGAACTTATAAAATTTGATATTACTGAGAAAATTTTACAGATAAAAGACAATGCCAATTTAGTCTACATTAATACTAAAAAATTAGAGAAATATCTTAGTGAAGATGTTAGAATAAAAAGTGTGAAAGTAACAAAAGTTTATCCAAGCGAACTGGTAGTAAAGATAGAAGGAAATAAACCTTATTCTTATTTAAGACAGAAAAATAATTTTTATGTAATAAATGATAAAGGAGAGATATTTGCAAGTATAAACGAGATTACAGATAAAAATTTACCTATTATAAATGCTGATAATAAAGAGGATTTGGAAACTATTTTACAGGTACTGTCCAAAATAACAAATGAAGGTTTTTTCAGTAATATTTCAGAGGTAAGAAAAGTAAAAAGCGATTATGAAATTTTATTAAATGACGGAACCTTGATTAAGACTGCCATTGTAGTTGATGCTGCAAAATATGATAACTGTTTTAAACTATATAAAAGCTTAATTAACGAAAATAAGAAAGTAGAATACATAGATTTGAGGTTTAAAGATATTAATTTAAAAGAAAAAGATTTATTGCAAACAAATTTGGAGGGAAAAAATGGAAGAGATCCTAAATAGAGCCACAATAAAAGTAATCGGTGTTGGCGGAGCTGGCGGAAATGCTATAAATGATATGATAGAAACTGGAATTCACGGTGTGGAATTTATAGCTGCGAACACAGATTCTCAAGACTTGGAAGATTCAAAAGCGGGAATGAAGATACATCTTGGTGACAGAGCAACAAAAGGTCTGGGAGCAGGTGCCGATCCTGAAAGAGGAAGAGAAGCGGCATTAGAATCTAAAGAAAAAATCAGGCAGGTTTTGGAAGAAACTGATATGTTGTTCATAACAGCCGGAATGGGAGGCGGAACTGGTACAGGTGCTGCACCTATTATTGCTGAAGTAGCAAGAGAGCTGGAAATTCTCACAGTAGCCATAGTAACAAAACCATTTGCTTTTGAAGGACCTCAAAGAAAGAAAAATGCTGATATGGGCATTGAAAACTTAAGAAAATATGTGGATACAATGATTGCCATTCCTAATGACAAATTATTTGAATTGCCCAATTTAAATATAACGCTTATGAATGCTTTTAAAGAAGCTAATAATGTATTAAAGGCCGGTGTAAGAGGTATATCGGAACTAATAACAAAACAGGGATTTGTAAACCTGGATTTTGCTGATATCAGAGCAACAATGAAAGATT
This sequence comes from Sebaldella sp. S0638, assembly GCF_024158605.1. NCBI lineage: Bacteria > Fusobacteriati > Fusobacteriota > Fusobacteriia > Fusobacteriales > Leptotrichiaceae > Sebaldella > Sebaldella sp. S0638. Next base: position 11,093 of record NZ_JAMZGM010000014.1, read on the forward strand.
CCGGAGTAGCTATGCTTGGATTCGGGGAATCAGAAGGCGAAGACAGAGCAAGAGCAGCTACAGAACAGGCACTAAACAGCCCGTTACTGGAAAAATCTATCGAAGGTGCAAGAAAGATACTATTAAACATCACAGGTGGATATGATCTGGGATTAAATGAAGTACAGCAGATTTCGAGTCTGATAAGAGAAACAGCTGGAGAAGCAAATGCAAACCTTATTTTTGGTACAGTACTGGATGACAGTATAAGAGGATTAAAGATTTCAATAGTAGCAACTGATTTTATAGATAAGAATTATGATAATCTTGGGGAAATTTTTAATAATATCAAAAAAGAAGAGGAAGAAGAAGTAAAAACAACAACTGCGGCTGCTGCTAAAAAAGAAGAAGCAGATGGGAAATTATTTAATAATGATTCAGGGTTTATTCTTCCGCAATTTTTAAAGAAAAAAGAAGATTAATTAAATATAATGGAGCAAGAGATCTGTTATTAAGACAGGTCTTTTTTTCGTGATTATTTTTCCCGACTAAATTGAAAAAGAAAATTAATTTATATATTTTTTATAAAAAAATAAAAATTAAAATATAAGAATACAGTTATGTAATATTTTAAAGTTTAAAAAAATGTTGGGAGAATTCGGAGAAAATGATGTTTTTAGGGATGATTATCAGTTTTTAATTTATATTAACAGAGAATATAAAAGAGTAAATTCAACATAAAAATATTTAAAATAAATTTATTCCTTGAAAAAAAGCATAAATTTTGATAAAATAAGTTACCCTGCTTTGTTAATCATAACAAGGCTAAAAAACCACAGGGAAGGAGAGAAACTATGAGAAATTACGAGATTATGTTCATCGTGTCAACTCAGTTAACAGAAGAAGAAAAGCAAACTGGAATTAAGTTTGTAGAAGATACTTTAAAAGCTTCAGGTGCTGATTCTGTTAAAACAGAGATTTGGGGAGACAGAAGATTAGCTTATCCTATCAATAAAAAAGATAACGGATACTATGTTCTGACTACATTCCAAATGGACGGGACTAGACTTACAGAAGTAGAAGGTAAGTTGAATATCAACGAAAACCTTATGAAGTACATGATAGTCAAGAATGACTAATGTTTTGTGAAGCTTAAATTCAAAGTTATGAATTATATCATCACGAAAACATTTTGTACCTGAATTGTTTACTACGATTTTGATAAATATTAGGGTACTGTTGGGTTAAAAAGGTTAATGGGGTAAAAAAATATTGCAAGGGGGAATTCGTATGAATTTAGTAACTTTAATAGGAAGATTAACAAGAGATCCTGAATTGAAATATTCACAGTCAGGAAAAGCTTTTTGTAAATTTTCTATAGCTGTAACGAGAGAATTTAACAGAGACGAGGCAGATTTTATAAACTGTGTAGCCTGGGATAAAAGGGCGGAAACTATAGCTGAGTATCTTAGAAAAGGTAGAAGAATCGCTCTGCAAGGCAGATTAACTGTAAGAAGCTATGAGCAGAACGGTGAAACTAAGTGGATAACAGAAGTTATAGTGGATAAATTTGATTTTATAGACACAGCATCTGGCGGTTCGTCATATGAAGATAAAAAATCATCAAATGAACCTGACTTCAGCAATGAAAGTGTCAGCGAAGATACAATCGATGATGATGATTTTCCATTTTAATTAGGAGGTGAAAGTAAAATGGCAGAATTTAAAAGAAGAAAAAGAAGACCAAAAGTAAAATTCAAAGTAGAAGACATTAATTATAAAAATGTGGAATTATTAAAGAATTTCATGAATGACAAAGGGAAGATTTCTCCTGCAAGAGTGACAGGATTAGATGCTAAAATTCAAAGAAAGATAGCAGCTGCTATAAAGAGATCAAGACAAATAGCATTATTGCCTTATACAAAAATAGAGAGATAAGATGACAGCCTGTCATCTTATTTTAAATTCAGGAGGTTTAAAAATGAAAAAAATTTTTGTTATGTTATTAATGCTGCTGCTTGTATTTAGCTGCAGAAAAGAAAAACAGCCTGAAAAGCCGGAAGAGAAAAAAACTGTACAGGAAAATTTGTTTAAAAACATAGATGTAGATAAACTGTCAAAGAGACTTGAGAAAAAAATGGAAGACAAAGGAATGAAGGTAGATAACTTTGAAGACCTGAGTTCTGACGGAAAAGTCTTTTATTATTCTACAATAAATGGAAATAAAGATGAGATAATAACAATTAATTATGAAAATCTCACTCCTACAGCAATTGTAGGGAAGATCACAGGTAAAGGGGAGACTCAGATGGAGGCGTTTAAGAATTTGTCTCTGTCGATTATCGAGGCTTCGGATACTAAATTAACAAATGAGGATGCACAGATAATATATGAAGAACTTCTGAATAAACTGGAAAGTTCCGCTTCTTCAACAGTTGCTGCAAAAAATAATCTGACTTACGGAATAGAAGTAATAGCAGGAACAGAAGATGAGCTGTTAATTTATGCGAAATAAAATATAAAAAAACAACAGGACTAATATCAGCCGTGTTGTTTTTTTATTATATTTTTTTGTTATATAAAATAATATCTTAAGTCACAAAAAAGTTTAATAAACTGTTCATTACATAAGAGACAGATGAGTCATTATATTGATTCTGCTTCTAAGTCTCTGTATTGGAATTACTGCTTGTGATTATTTTTCCCGGAACCCCTACTGCAACAGAGTCTTTGGGTATATCTTTTAATATAACTGAATTTGCACCGATCTTGGAATTGTCGCCAATAATTATATTCCCAAGAACTTTCGCACCTGCACCAATTACTACATCATTTCCCACAGTAGGATGTCTTTTTCCCTTTTCCAAGGAGACACCGCCCAGCGTAACTCCGTGATAAATAGTTACATTATCACCAATAATTGAAGTTTCGCCTATGACAATACCCATACCGTGATCCATAAATAAATTCTTTCCGATTTCTGCGCCCGGATGTATTTCTATTCCTGTGAGAAATCTGGAAATCTGTGAAACTAATCTTGCTAAAAAAATAAGCTTTTTCCTGTATAAGAAATGCGAAATTTTATGATGAATTACGGCATGTATCGAAGGATAAAGTAAAAAAACCTGTAATTTACTGCTCGCTGCCGGATCTTTGTCCAGTATATTCATTAATTCGCTGTTTAACCACTTAAAAATCAAAAATCACCCCCTACTTGTAAATGTTCATTGACAGATATTTCTCTCCTGTGTCAGAAGCTACAGTGAGGACTTTTTTCCCCTTTTCCATATTTTTGGCAATTTCATATGCTGCGGCAATATTGGCACCTGTAGAAATACCCAGAAATAAACCGCATTTTTTTGCTATCAGTTTGTTGAACTCAAAAGCTTTATTGTCAGAAACAGGCATTATTTTATCAATTACTGACAGATCAAGTATTTCAGGAATGAAACCTGCACCTAAACCTTGAAACTGGTGTTTTCCCGGTTTTTCTCCGGAAAGAACAGCTGATGTTAAAGGCTCCACTGCTACAATCTGTATATCAAGTGAATGTTCTTTTAATTTACGTCCAACACCACTTAATGTTCCGCCGGATCCGACTCCTGCGACAAAAACATCCAAATCAGGAAGATCTTTTATTATTTCTTCACCGGTAGTTTCGTAGTGAGCATCAACATTAGCAGGATTACTGAACTGTTCAGGCATAAAATAATTTTTGTTTTTACTGGCTAGAGATTCTGCCTTTTCTATAGCGCCTTTCATACCACGGGCACCGTCGGTAAGAATAAGCTCTGCATTAAGGGCTTTTAGAATATTACGCCGCTCTATGCTCATAGTGTCAGGCATGACAATAATAGTTTTATATCCTTTCAAAGAACCGATAAAAGCAAGAGAAATTCCCATGTTTCCGCTGGTAGGCTCAATAATGGTACTTCCAGGCTTTAGTTTTCCTTCTTTTTCAGCCTTTTCAATAATCCCCAGTGCTGCTCTGTCTTTGACACTTCCGCTGGGATTGAAATTTTCTAACTTGAGATATACATCTGCATGAGAATCTGTATCAAAAATGTCATTGATTTTCACGATTGGGGTATTTCCGATAAGTTCCAAAAGGTTTTCATATAACATATGACACACCTCCTTTTTTTATATTCTACAATATCGCTACTGTATGCCGTTAGTTTAGCATTAAATAAATTCTCTGTCAATATACTTGGAATATATAATTTTTGTATATGCATGTTAACAGGGTTTTCCTGCATAAATGATTTTTACAGAAGCCCGTAAACATTTAATTATCTTGAAAAACGTGAAATATTATGGTAGAATAATAAAATAATACTCGTATTTGGAGGAATTTTTTTTGGACAGAATAATAGAATTTTTATTAATGGTGGGAGTAGGTGCATTAATAGGCTGGTTTACTAATTATCTCGCAATAAAACTCCTGTTTAGACCATATAATGAAATTAACTTAGGACTTTTTAAGTTGCAAGGATTGATTCCCAAGAGAAGACATGAAATAGCAGTTAATATAGCTGAAGTTATAGAAACAGAGCTGATTTCCATGAAAGAGATCGGGGCCAAACTGGATACAGACTCATTTGAGTATGACGATCTTGATGAATTTTTGGACAGGCTGGTAAACGAAAAAATAAAAGCCGAATTACTAGAAAAGAATCCTTTTCTAAAAATGTTTGTAAATGACAAAATGTTAATGAAAATAAAAGACTATATAAAAAAATTAATTTTAGATAATAAAGAAGAATTATTTCAGTTACTTTTGAAATCAATAGAAAAAAATGTAGACCTAAAGGGACACATAATTGAAAAAATGGATAACTTTTCTCTGAGAGAAATAGAGGATATTATTATCAGAATTTCAAAAAGAGAGTTAAAACACATAGAAATACTAGGAGGAATACTTGGAGGTATTATAGCGGTATTTCAGTATTTAATATTAACTATAATTCGGTAAGGAGATATAAATGGAAGATATTGACAGAATTCTCACTGATAAGGAATTATCAGAAGATAATGTTCAAAAATCTCTTAGACCAAAAACCTTTAATGAATATATTGGACAAAGACTGCTGAAAGAAAAAATGAGCATCTTTATCAGAGCTGCTCAGAGCAGGAACGAAGCTATGGATCATATTTTATTATACGGTCCTCCCGGTTTGGGGAAAACCACTTTGGCAGGTGTTATTGCCAATGAAATGGGAGTAAACCTGAAAATTACCACGGGCCCGGTTTTGGATAAAGCCGGTGATCTTGCTGCAATACTCACTTCTCTTGAAGAAAACGATATATTATTCATAGATGAAATTCACAGACTGAATACTTCAGTGGAGGAAATTCTTTATCCTGCAATGGAAGACGGAGAGCTGGACATATTAATAGGAAAAGGACCTTCAGCCAGAAGTATCAGAATAGAACTGCCTAAATTTACTCTTATAGGTGCTACTACAAAAGCCGGACAACTCAGTACCCCTTTAAGGGACAGATTTGGCGTTACACATAAAATGGAATATTATAATATCGAAGAATTAAAGGAAATTCTGGTCCGAGGGATAGCTATCCTCGGAATTAAGGCAGAAGAAAACGGGATAGAAGAGATAGCAATGAGAAGCAGAGGAACACCCAGAATTGCCAACAGACTTTTGAAAAGGGCAAGAGATTACGCCGAGATCAAAGGAAAGGGTATTCTGAATCAGGAAAGTGTAAAAGGTGTTTTAGATTTACTGGGAATAGATGAAAAAGGACTTGATGAGCTGGATCGTGGTATTTTGAAATCGATAATAGTGAATTACGACGGCGGTCCTGTGGGAATAGAGACGCTTTCCCTACTTCTTGGAGAGGATAAAAGAACTCTTGAAGAAGTTTATGAACCGTATTTGGTAAAAATAGGGTTTATTAAGAGAACGCAAAGAGGAAGAGTAGTAACAAGCCTTGGTTATGTTCATTTAGGTTTGGAAGAAAGAGCAGGAAAAGATCAGACTAAATTATTCTAAAATTTTACTGTATGAGATTTGAAGTTACAAAATCTATCAGAAGCCTTAAACAGCACTGAATAATTTATTCTCATTTTATATTGGAAAATAAAGAAAAATCAAAGAAATGGCTGTTATAATATCTTAGAAATTCGGATAAAATGTATTTAGAAAACATTTATTCCAATGCCGTTTCTGCAATATAAAGTTAGTGTACCGATTTTATGGCGGATTAATCAATCTGAACAAAACAGATATTTTAGCTGCGGCAGATATTAAAAATTTGGATTTTCGTACAGCCGGAGCCGTGAACTGGATTTTATAACTGATATAATATTTTGCAAAGTCAGAGTTCCATGAGAAGAAAACTGATGTGAATTGCACAAGTAATATTGTGAACTGAAATGTGAAGTTTATATAAAAAGGAGAAATTTTGCTGACAATAATTATTCGCAATGAAGATTTTATATCAGGGAACAATGTGGAGATAACCCAGAAGAAGGATATAAACCACATAAAGAATGTTTACAGATATAAAACAGGAGATACTATCAGGCTGATAGACGGAAAATACGAATATAAAGCGATAATAACAGAAATAGAAAATAAAAGAATACAGCTTAGAATTACTGAAAAAAATGAAGACAAATATTCTCTTAAAACAGAGCTGGATATTGCTTTCGGAATTTTGAAAAATGATAAGATGAATATAGCTCTTCAGAAACTCACAGAAATAGGGGTAAATAGAATAATTCCCTTAAAGACTGACAGAGTTGTGGTAAAACTGGAAGATTCCAAGGAGAAGTGGAATACAGTGACAGAAGAGGCGTTAAAACAATGCCGTGGTATAAAAATACCCGAAATAGATAAAATCTTAACGCTGAAAGATATAAATTTTTCTGATTACGACAAAGTCTTGTTTGCGTACGAAAACAGTGAAGAAAATAAACCTGTTTTTACACTCCTTTCCGGTGAGGAAAAAAGGATACTTTATCTTGTAGGACCTGAAGGCGGTTTTACAGAAGAGGAAGCCTTATATATAAAGGAACAGGGAGCTTTGGAAATAAGTCTCGGAAAAAGAATATACAGGGCAGAAACAGCGGCTATAGTCATAGGAGGTATATTGGCAGATGTCTATAAGTAAAAAAGTCGCATTTTATACATTAGGCTGCAAAGTAAACCAGTACGAAACAGAAATCATAAAAAAAGATTTTCTGGAAAATGGTTATAATGAAGTGGAATTTGAAGACAGTGCGGATGTCTATGTGATAAATACATGTACAGTTACCAGCATAGCGGATAAAAAAAATAAGAAAATGCTCAGAAGAGCCAAAAAAATAAATCCCGACTCAGTGGTAATTGCAACAGGGTGTTATGCACAGACAAACGTAGAAGACCTGAAAGAAATAAAAGAAGTCGACTATATAATCGGAAATGTAAAAAAAGAAGAAGTGTACAAGATTTACAGTAAAAATTTATCTAACTACCAGGTAGATAATATTTTTGACCAGAAAGAGTACTCTTCGACAAAATATGCTGTTTCAAGAGATAAGGCACGGGCATTTGTAAAGATACAGGACGGATGTACTAAGTTTTGTTCTTACTGCAAGATTCCTTATGCCAGAGGTACAAGCAGATCAAGAAAGCCTGACAGTATTCTTGAGGAGATAAAATTTCTCGGAGAGGCCGGATATAAAGAAATAGTAGTAACAGGTATAAATCTGAGCGAATATGGTACAGATCTTGGCGAAAATGTGAATTTCGACTATATTCTGGAAGAAATCCTGAAAATAGAAGAAATAGACAGAGTAAGGGTAAGTTCGGTATACCCTGATACATTAAGCGAAAAATTTATTTCACTTTTGAAAGAAAATAAAAAATTAATGCCTCATCTGCATGTCTCTATACAGAGTCTGGATGATAAAATATTAAAATTAATGAAACGAAACTACAGTGCGGAGTTTGTAGTGGAACTCTTGAAGAAGGTACAGAAAGAAGTACCGGAGTCTGCTATAACTGCGGATATAATCACAGGGTTTCCCCAAGAAGAAGAAGAGAATTTTTGGAACACCTTTGAAAATATGAAAAAAATAAATTTTTCTGACTTTCATATTTTTCCGTATTCAGACAGGGAAAAGACAGCAGCAGCAGCATTTACGGGAAAAGTGGAACCTGAAATAAAAAAAGAACGGGTAAAAATTTTGGAAAAGTTGAAAAACAGCAAAATAAAAGAATTCAGGGAAAAATTCTTGAATACAACACAGAAAGTTTATATTGAGGAAATAAAAGCGGGAAAAGCTTATGGTTATACGGAGAATTATTTAAGAGTAGAGGTAAATTCAGTAAGTCACAAAGTTGCGGATATTGTGGATGTGAAAATAATGTCATCAGCTGGTGATTTATTAAAAGGAGAAATTATATGAAAAAAATAATATTAATTTTAGTAAGTTTATTTATGATTTTTGGATGTATAGAGTATGAGAGTAAAGATGTAGCAGACAGAAACAGGGTTTTTAAGAGTGATAATAATTTTTACGTTTATTATAACGGGAAATTTATTGAGATTCCCAAAGGGACTTATATAGCAAATGATAAAAAGATAGAAAACTATTATATAAAAAAAATAGTTAATAAATCAGAGTTATTAAATGACTTGAATAAGTATTTTCCTGACAAGATAGAATATGTAACAAAGGGAGAAAAACCAAAAGAATCAATAAAACTTCCAGTGATTACTTCAAACGGGAAAACGTATATAGACAGTGTAAAACTGGAAAAACTGCTTGTGGAGCTTCCTACACGTGTAGCTGCTCAGAATGATAAGGAAAATATCGTGGCAGAAGATAAACCTGTCTCTCTCGAAGGAAAAACAATAGAAATACTTAATGCAAACGGAGTCGACGGTTTTGCTTCAAGTCTTGGCGATGCCCTGAAAGCAAAGTTTAAGATAGTGTATAATGCAGAAAATTATACTCAGGAAGAAAATTATTCATACATTATAAATAATAAACTTGATGAAAACGCAGTAAATGAGCTTTTGAGTTCTTTGAGCCTGAAGTATATTAAAAAGATGAAACCAGGACAGATAAAGCCTGATGCTGATCTGGTAATAATTACAGGAAAAGATGTGGATACAGGATTTAAGACAGAGATAATGTCAGCTGCTGAAAATTCGGCGATTACAGAGAAACTAAAGGCATATACACCTGTTTTTACTAAAGCGGACAAATATAAGGATATAGATTTGAAAAAATTATCAGGAATACAGATAAATTATAATCCGGAAGATTATTACACAGCGTATAAGCTCGGAAAACTGTTAAATACTACAAATCTGGTAGAAGATCCTTCACTAAAAGACAGTATTATAATTTTAACAAAAGATTAGGAGAATAGAATGGAAAATTCAGTAAAAAAAGCTATTGAAATAATAGAGAGCAAAAAGGGAGAGAACATAAAAGTGTACGATGTACAGGGAAAAAGTCCCTTTATGGATTATGTAGTGGTGTGTGACGGGAGTTCGAGCGTAAAGATGGAAGCTATCGCAACTGAACTGAAAAAAGAGATATCTACATACAAATCTATGGAAGGTGCCGGAGAAAGCCAATGGATATTAATTGATTTCGGAGATTTCGTAGTAAATATTTTTAATGAGGAAAAAAGGGAATATTATAATATCGATGAACTTTATCAAAGTAGTTAAGAGGGGATTATGAGAAAACTTTTTTATGCGATTATATATTTTTTGATTTTTATTGAACCGCTCACAGGCGGACATATAAAGGTTTTTATTTCACTGCCTTTTGCAATGGCGTTTTTGGTATTTCTAGCACAAACAAAGAAAGAAGAACAGGGTATTCATTATATATTTATAGTTTTGCTCCTGACCCTGGGAGGCGGGATGTTTTTCTGGAAGTCAGTAATATTTTTAATATTATATTATCTGATTGATACTTTGGTAAGAAAACTGCCTTTGGAATATTCACTGAAAGATTTTGTTATGGTATTCATAGTTAATCTTGTATTTTTGATATTAATTAATCTTAAGAATGTGGCATTCATGGATTTTTTATCATTAAGATGTATTGCCGTAATTGGTATTCAAACAGTGTATTCTTTAATTTACTTATTAATTTTAAAAAAATCGGAAGGATTAATGATAGATAAATATGAGAAGACAAATGGATATAGATGACGAAGGGAGAAGTATAGCTTTTCTTGTGATAGTCGGACTTATTTCTCTGGTTTTGATAGGACGTCTGGTGTATTTACAGATAATACAAAATGATCTTTTTAAACAAAGAGCACAGAGAAACAGTCTGAAATCCAAGGTAATGAAGGCAAGCAGAGGATTGATACTGGACAGGGACGGTAAGATACTCACAAGAAATAATGTGGGATATCAGGTTGTCTACATAATGGGTAAAAAACATGAGGCAAATCCTGATGATGTTCTTTTGATGTCAGAATATACGGGGATGAGTGTTACCGATCTGAAAAAACGTATAAAAAATCAGCCTAGAGCCGGATATGAAAATGAAGTAATAGCAGTGGAAGATCTGGATAAGGAAATAGCTCTCAGAATGGCTGAAAAAATAACAGACAATGAGAGAATAGAAGTAAGAGAATATAATAAAAGATTTTATCCGGAAGATATGCTTGCTTCTCATGTAATAGGATATATGAAGCCTATTGATGACAAAGAATGGGATGTCCTGAAAAGTGACGGATCATATAACAGAAATGACTATATCGGAAAAAGAGGCGTCGAAAAACAGTACGATAAAGTCTTAAAAGGAGTAGACGGGGAAGAAATAGTCGAGGTAGACGCACATAGAAACGTAAAGTCCATACGTGACAGAAAAGACAGTATAGCAGGAAAAAATATCTATCTTTCAATAGATTTGGACTTACAAAGATATATGACAGAACAGTTCAAAAATGACAAGGGAGCTTTTATTGCAATGGAAGCAAAAACAGGGAAAATAATAGTAGCAGTAAGTAATCCCGAATATAGTCTGAACTTTATGTCTTCAAGATTTTCATCAGAAGAGTGGGATAAATTAATTAATGATCCTAATAAGCCTCTGAATAATAAGTTTTCAGGTTCTGCTTATCCGCCGGGATCTACTTTTAAAGTAGTAACCGGGATGGCAATACTCGAATCAGGAATAAGTCCGCAGCAGACAATGTATTCGACTGGTTCATTTCAGATAGGAAGAACAATTTTCAGAGATTCACACAGAGGCGGACATGGAACAACAAATTTTTATAAAGCAATAAGAGAATCAGTAAATACATATTTTTATACATTTTCGAGAGAGGTGGGAATAGAAGGAGTCGCAAAAGCAGCAACAGATTTCGGTTTGGGAGAAAGAGCCGGAATAGACATTCCCGGGGAAGAAAAAGGAGTAGTACCTACACCGGAATGGAAAATGAAAAGATTTGACCAGAAATGGCTTCCTGGAGATTTGGTGAATATGTCCATAGGTCAGGGTTATGTCCTTACCACACCATTACAGGTCCTGATGGTATATCAGGGATTAGCCAATAAAGGAGTAATGTATAAACCAACTGTTGTAGATAAATTTGTATCTTTTGATGGAAAAGTAGAAAACAAAGAACCTGAGGTGCTTAGAAAGCTTCCTTTTAAGCCGGAAAACATTGAAATAATAAGAGAAGCTCTGAAAGAACCTGTAAGTAAACCAGGCGGAACTGCAAGAATACTTTATTTTCCAAACTTACCTGTTTCAGCAAAAACTGGAACGGCACAAAATACCGGATTTAAAGATCACCATTCATGGCTGGCGGGATATTTCCCTTCAGATAATCCAGAAATTGTATTCATATCACTAGTAGAAGGTGGAGGATACGGAGGGGTGGCATCCGGAGATTTGGTTAGAAAGTTTATAATAAAGTATAATGAAAAATACAATATAGCACAATAAAAGTAAAGAGTTGGAGGAAACATGAAATTTAATTACGTGGAAGGTAAGAAAGCCGAGAAGGCAGAAAAAGAAGAGAAAATAGAAAAAAGTGAAAAAATAGAGAAAAACACTAAGAAAGGCGCTGTTGCTGATAAACAGGGCAAAGAAGAGAAAGTGTACATAATACCTCTGGGAGGACTGGAGGAAGTAGGGAAGAACATGACAGCGTTCCAGTATAAAGACGAAATAGTAATAGTGGACGCAGGGCTGACATTCCCGGAAGACGAGCATCTTGGAATAGATGTAATTATACCGGATTTTACATATCTGGAAAATAATAAAGATAAGATAAAATCTTTATTGCTGACACACGGACATGAGGATCATATAGGGGCTATCCCTTATCTGTTCCAGAAATTAGGAAGTACAGATATAACTATTTACGGAGGGAAACTTACTCTGGAACTTGCAAAAGCCAAGTTTGAGAAGAAAGATGCAGTAATCCCTAAGATGAAAGTAGTAAAAGGAAGAACAAAGCTAAAGCTTTCAAAGTATTTTTCCGTGGAATTCATAAGTGTAACACACAGTATAGCAGACTGTTATGCAATCTGTATTAAGGCACCGGCAGGAGTAATACTGCATTCAGGTGACTTTAAGGTAGATTTGACTCCGGTAGACGGAGAAGGATTCGATTTTGCACGTTTGTCACAATTAGGTGAAGAAGGTGTGGATCTTTTACTATCGGATAGTACCAATGCAGCTGTTCCGGGATTTACACCATCTGAAAGAAGTGTAGGCGAAAGTCTGAGAGAGGAATTCGGAAAAGCTAAAGGAAGAATCATAATAGCAGCGTTTGCATCTCACATACACAGATTACAGCAAATAGTGGATATAGCACAGCTGTATAACAGAAAAATAGCAATAGACGGAAGAAGTATGGTAAAAGTATTTGATATCGCATCAAGACTTGGTTACCTGAAATTTCCTAAAAATATGATAGTTGACCTTCAGAAGTCAGATAAACTTGCTCCTGAAAAAGCAATTATACTATGTACGGGAACACAGGGAGAACCTTTGGCGGCATTGTCAAGAATAGCCAACGGGACACATAAGTATATTTCCCTGAGAGAAGGAGACACTGTAATAATATCAGCTACACCAATACCGGGTAATGAAAAAGCTGTTTATAAAAATATAAATCATCTGCTTAAAAAGAATGCAAATGTGGTATTTGAAAAGGTAGTGGGAATACACGTTTCAGGACATGGATGCCAGGAAGAGCAGAAAATAATGCTAAGCCTTGTAAAACCTAAGTTTTTCATGCCTGTTCACGGTGAGTATATGATGTTAAAGAAACATAAGGAACTTGCTGTAGCAACAGGAGTACAGCCGGATAATGTTATTCTTACAGAAAACGGAAACAAGGTAGAACTTACAAAATCACACTGCAGAATAACAGGAAAAGTACAAAGCGGAATGACATTAATAGATGGTTTCGGAATCGGAGATGTGGGGAATATAGTTCTTAAAGACAGACAGAATCTTGCAGATGACGGAATAGTAATAATAACAGTTTCCCAGTATAAAAACGGAAAGTTCAATAAGCAGATAGAATTGGTAACAAGAGGATTTATATATAACAGAGAATCTGAAAACCTTATTCTGGAAACTAAAGAGCTGATAAAACTGGAACTGGAAAGCATAGAAACAAAAGAGATAAAAGAAATAAGCAAAGTTAAGCAGCTGCTAAAAAGCAAAGTAGGAGAATTTTTATACAAAAAGACAAATAGAGAACCTATAATTTTGCCGATAATAATGGAGGTTTAGATGAAGTTAAGCAGTAAACAGAGAGCACTTTTAAAAAAGATGGCACATGATATAGAGCCTGTGGTGAGAATCGGCAAAGGCGAGGTAGACAGTGATCTTTTGGACAGTATCAGTAATGTAATAAATAAAAGAGAATTAATAAAAGTAAAGGTACTTCAGAATTCTGATGTGGAGGATATGAAGGAACTGGGAATCGGGCTGGCAGAAAAAACTTCCAGTGTATTCGTGGACAAAATAGGAAAAGTAATAATTTTATTTAAACCAAAAAAAGAAAACGGTGTAATCACACAGGAAATTTTGAAAAAAAGGAAGGGTAAATAAAATGTCTACGGGGATTATTTTTGGAAATAGGATATTGGATGTGGCAGTAATAGCCTGCTTTGCTGCACAGTTTTACAAGGTATTTTCTCCCCTTTTTATGGGGAGAAAAGCCAGCTGGGTCAGACTCTTTCAGACGGGAGGTATGCCTAGTTCACACGCATCAACTGTGGTTGCGCTGGTTACTTCCATAGTTCTGCTGAAAGGGATGGCTTCAGCGGAATTCGCCATATCAATGGTTTTTGCAAGTATAGTGCTTTATGATGCAACAGGAATAAGAAGGGCAGCTGGTGAACATGCCAAAGCTCTGAACAGGCTTGTAAAAAGCATAGAGCATAAAGATGATTTTGAGAAAATAGAGGCAAACTTTAAGGAGTTCTTGGGACATACACCTATGGAAGTATTCTGGGGGTGTGTTTTGGGACTAATTATAGGAGTTGCATTTAAAGGATATCTTTTAGGATAAAGGATGAACAAACACATGGAAGATTTGAAAAAAATGAGCATAAAAGAGCTGGACACTTTATGCCAGGATATAAGAAACGAGATTATAGAGGTTGTATGTAAAAACGGCGGGCATCTGGGACCAAATCTCGGAGTGGTGGAACTGAGCGTAGCACTTCACTATGTGTATAATTCACCTGAAGATAAGGTAGTCTGGGATGTGGGACATCAGTCATATGTACATAAGATGCTCACAGGCAGAAGAGATGAGTTTCATACAATAAGAAAAAGAGGGGGACTGGGGCCGTTTACCGACCCGGGTGAGAGTATTCACGACCAGTTTATAAGCGGCCATGCCGGGAATGCTTTGTCTGTATCAGCAGGGCTGGCAGTTGCTAATCCTGATAAAAATATAACAGCAGTTATAGGTGATGCTTCTTTTGCAAACGGGACTACTCTTGAAGCCTTAAATGACATAAATGGTAAATTAAAAAATCTGACAATCGTAATAAATGATAATGAGATGTCAATAGGGGAAAATGTAGGAGCTATATCCGGAATATTGAACAAAGTAATAAACAGTCATTTTTATCTGAAATTACGTAAGGATCTGCGGTATGCACTAAGCAGATATCATATAACCAAACCTATTGTAAAACCGACTGAAAGAGCAGAACAGTCATTAAGATCTATTGTGACTCCAGGCGGATTTTTTAATATACTGGGTTATGACTATATAGGACCTATAGACGGGCATAATCTGGAAAAGCTGATAAAAATTTTAGAGGAAAACCCAAAAGACAGAACAAGGGTTATTCATATAAAAACTAAAAAGGGAATGGGATATTCACCGGCAGAGGCAGATCCTGAGAGTTTTCACGGGATCGGGCCTTTTGACAAAGAGACAGGTGAAACAATAGGAAAATCACAGATTTATTCAGATGTATTCGGAACAAAAATGGAAGAAATTTTTGCCAAAGACAGTAAAGTAATCGCTTTAAGTTCGGGAATGATAAAAGGAACAGGACTGAAAAATGTATGGAAAAATTATCCGGACAGAGTGTATGATACCGGAATGACAGAGGGGCATACTGTGACCTTTGCCGCGGCACTTGCCAAAGAGGGAATGAAACCTTATGTGGCAATATATTCTACATTTTTACAGAGGGCATATTCTCATCTTATACATGATGTGGCAATATTAAAGCTTCCTGTGAGATTTATTTTGGACAGAGCCGGGGCAGTGGCTGATGACGGGAAGACACATCAGGGGATATTTGATATAGCTTATCTGCTTACAATACCTGATATTGATATAGCAGCACCTACATCACGGGAAGAATTCAACAAAATACTGGATATGTCACTAAATATAAATACTCCCCTTGCGATACGTATACCAAAGGATACACCTCTTGACTATGAATTCCCTGCTTATGAATATGGTAAGTGGAATAAAATCAGCGAAGGCAGCCAATGTATGATAATAGCATGCGGGGCAATGTTTTCCGAAGTAATGAAAATAAAAGATAAACTTGATGAAAAAATAGATGCTGCTGTAGTCAGTGCAGCATGGGTAAGACCTTTTGATACGGAATTTATAAAAAGGGAATTTCCTAAGTATAAAAAAGTACTGATTTTGGAAGATGGGATAGAAAAAAGCGGATTTGGTACTGAAATACTTGAATACGTGAGTGATTCAGGCATAGACACCAGAATTATAAGAAAAGGCATAAGACAGAAGTTTTTGCCGCATGGTAAGAGGTCTGAGCTGCTGAATGACGAAAAACTTACAGGAGAATCACTGCTTGAAGATATATTAACAAAGGTGTTGGGAAAATGAAAAGAAGACTAGATACGTATCTTGTGGAGGAAGGTTATTTTGACAGCAGAGAAAAAGCTAAAAGAGAAATAATGCTTGGAAATGTAATCATAAACGAGCAGGCAGTCACCAAAGCAGGAACAATGATTAAAGATAATCAGGAACTTAATATAAGGATCAAGGAGAAATTGAAATATGTAAGCAGAGGTGGTCTGAAGCTGGAAAGAGCCTTGGAATACTGGAGTCTTGATTTTAATAATAAAAAAGTTCTGGATATAGGAGCTTCTACTGGTGGTTTCACAGACTGTGCCTTACAGAACGGAGCAGATTTTGTATACGGCGTGGATGTAGGGAAAAATCAGCTTGACTGGAGACTTCGAAATGACAAAAGGGTGAAATCCCTTGAGGAAATGCACATAAAGGATCTTACTATAGATGATATAAATAATGAAAAGACGGATTACATTGTGATAGATGTTTCATTTATATCACTCACATCTGTTTTTAAATATTTCAAAAAATTCCTGAAAGACGACGGAAAAATTATAGCACTGATAAAACCTCAGTTTGAAGTGGGAAAAGATAAAATCGGGAAAAACGGAATAGTTAAAGAAGAGGAATATCGTGATGAAGCAATAAAAAGTGTAATAAAAGAAGCACTGGCATGCGGATTTAAAGTGCTTGAGGTAATAGAGTCGCCGATTACGGGGACAAAAGGAAATATAGAATATTTATCTTTATTTGAGCCAATACTTTGATAATAAGGTTTTGATATATAAAGAGCATAAAAGCTTAATCAGCTGAAAGCAATAGCAGCAGATAAAATTTATTAAAAAATAAATGAAAATTGTCTTACTTTAAAATACTTAAATAAATCGGCAGAAGACAAGCGTTTTGGTGCTGTCATTAGAAAGACCGGTTAAGTACGAATAAGACAAAACACTGGAAATTAAGTCGGAAAAATGTTATAGTTTATAATCGGGAGTTTTTTATATTAAAATTTATATCTGAAAAATAGCATAGCAGCACAGAAAATAAGTTATATAAAAAATGATTTTGATGGCTAACTTCCAATACTAATTATAAGGGTTTTATGATCAAATTGCTCAGATAAGGTATAAGTACCTTGGAAATGAAATATTTAAAAATATAAATTTATCCGGCAGGTACTGGAATATATTACAAATAAAGGAGAAAATCATATGAAAAATAAAAAATATGTGTTATTGACTACAATAATGGTTATATTATTGAGTCTTCCAATTTTGTGCAGCACAACAGCGGCAAAAAAAACTGACGCCAAAACTGATAATACAAAGCAGCAGCAGGCAGCAGTTTCAGAACCTGCAGGTTATTTTAAGGATTCAGCAAATCTGAATAAAATTACTAATATTATAAATATCGTACAGCAAAAATTCGTCGGGAAGAAAAATCCCACAAAACAAGAGCTTTATGAGTATGCTATGACAGGAATAGTAAACGGGCTGGATGACCCGTATTCTGAATATCTTACAAAAAAAGACCTTGAAAGTTTTACTGAAGACCTTGACGGTGAGTATGTGGGAGTAGGAATGTCAATTGACAAGAAAAAAGATGCTCCGCTTGTGGTAGTATCTCCGTTTATAGGGAGTCCGGCTGCTAAAGCAGGTATGAAAATCGGTGATAAAGTAATAAAAGTAGACAAAACAGATATCATACCATTAAATGCTACTGAAACAGTAAATCTGTTAAAAGGTAAACAGGGAACAAAAGTGGATGTGGAAGTAGTCAGAGAAGGCGTAAAAAATCCTTTTGTGGTAACAATAATAAGAGATACAATTAAGCTTGAGATGGTAGAAAGCAAAATGCTTCCGGATCAGATAGGCTATGTGAGTCTTCTTAAATTTGGAAACCATACAGGTGCAGAATTGAAAAAGCATATAGAGCAGCTTCAGTCTCAGGGAATGAAAGGTCTTATACTTGATTTGAGATCAAATCCGGGAGGATCGCTGAAAGAAGCTCAGGACATAAGTTCATTATTTATAACACAGGATCTTGTGGTATATTTGAAGTATAAAAACGGTCAGGAAACAAGATATAACAGAACAATGCCTAATCTTGGGAATTTTCCTCTTATAATCCTTGTAAACGGAGGAAGTGCGTCAGCATCTGAAATAGTTACAGGAGCAATAAAAGACTATAAAAGAGGAACAATTATAGGACAGAAAACTTTTGGTAAGGGAATAGTGCAGGAAGTAATGCCGCTTGAAGGCGGAGACGCAATAAAGCTTACGGTTGCACAATACTTTACACCAAACGGTAACTATATACATGAAAAAGGAATAGAGCCTGATATAAAAGTAGATATGGAAGAAGTTCTTTCAATAAAAGGTTATGCTAATGACAGTGAAGAAGCAAGACAAAACAGAATGAAAGAAATAAGAACATATCTGGAAAAAGAAAAAGGAAAAGAAGAAACTGACAAAATAATAACAGCAGGAGACGTGCAGTTAAAAAGAGCAGTAGAAGAGATGGAGAAAAAGATAAAATAGGAGATAAAATGCTGTATATAGTGGGGACGCCTATTGGAAATATGGAAGATATGACATACAGAGCCGTAAAAACTCTGGAAAGTGTGGATTATATCTTTTCGGAAGATACAAGGGTAAGCAGAAAGTTACTGGATCATTATGAAATAAAAAATACTCTTTATCAATATCATGAGCATAATAAAAGTCATCAGATAGAAAATATAATAAATCTTCTGAAAGATGGTAAAAATATCGCATTGATAACAGACGCAGGGATGCCGTGTATTTCAGATCCGGGTTATGAGCTGGTAGATGAAGCACATAAAAATGATATAAAAGTGGTTACAATACCGGGACCTTCGTCTATAATAGCCGGAGCGAGTATTTCCGGGATGAACCTCAGAAGGATGGCTTATGAAGGCTTTCTTCCCAAGAAAAAAGGGAGACAGACTTTGTTTAACAAGCTGAAAGAAGAGGAAAGAACCATTATAATACTGGAATCTCCAAACAGAATATTGAAAACATTAAAAGACATAAATGAATATCTTGGCAACAGATATGTGGTCATAACCAGAGAGCTGACGAAGATATACGAAGAGGTTATCAGAGGCAATGTGACAGATTTAATATACAGAATTGAGAAAAAGCCTTTGAAAGGGGAAATAGTTTTACTTATAAAATCAAAGAAAGAGGAAGAGGAATGAGTATAAATTGGTACCCCGGTCATATGAAAAAAACAAAGGAAACAATTGCAGAAAATCTGAAAATTGTAGATCTGGTAATAGAGGTACTGGATGCAAGGATTCCTCTTTCGAGTAAGAATCCTGATATTTCCAAGCTTGCAAAGAATAAGAAAAGGCTTACAGTACTGAATAAAGTGGATCTCGCTGATGAAAGAGAAGTAGAGAACTGGAAAGAGTATTTTATAAAAAATGATATTTCCGACTATGTTCTGGCGATTAGTGCTGAAAAGGGAACTAATTTGAATGAATTAAAAAAAATAGTGGATGAAATATATATTGAAAAATTAGAGAAAGCTAAGAAAAAAGGGCTTAGGAAAACAGAAGTAAGAGCTCTTATAGCCGGGATTCCCAATGTGGGTAAGTCGAAGCTGATAAATAAATTCGCAGGGAAGACGAAAGCCAGAGTGGGAGATAAGCCCGGATTTACAAGAGGGAAACAGTGGGTAAAAGCGAGTGATAAACTGGAACTCTTGGATACTCCCGGAGTTTTATGGCCGAAGTTTGATGATCCTGAGGTAGGATACAGTCTGGCAATTACTGGTTCTATTAAAGATGATATACTGCCAATAGAAGAAGTAGCATCAGTTTTTATAGACAGAATGAGAAGAACAGGCAGACTGAGTCAACTGGTGAAGGTTTATAATCTAGAAACAGAGATCGAAGATAAGGAAAATCATGAAATACTCGAAATTCTTGAGGAAAGATTAGGGATAATAAAAAAAGAAGAAACAAATTATAATAAAGTTTCGCGTTTTCTGTTAAGAGATTACAGAAGCGGGAAAATAGGGAAGTTTTCTTTGGAAACAACAGAATAACTGAGATTAGGCGCTGTAGTGATACGCCGCCTTTTTTTATGGTGTTTCGGTGTTTCACGTGAAAATTGTGTAGAATGGTGGGTATGGGTTTTGGATGAAGTTTAATTAAATATTTTAGATTCGGCTTTGTTTTCCAAAAATAATAATTATAAATTAAGTAAGAAAATAAAATCGGTTGAGTGGTAAAGCATTTATAGATGAAAATTTTTATAATTTAATTGTTAAAGTAAGTGATATAAAAAATATTACATCAGATTTTACTAAATTTTAACTAAAGCACTTACTAGCAGATGATAAATGGAAATAGGAAATTTTTTTATAAGGGGAGTGGAAAATGAACGAAAATTACCCATGTTTAATATATTTTATTGAGTGTTATTTCAATTGGAGCATGGATTACAATGATTTAGAGAGACTCGCAGAAAAATATTTAGAAATAGAAAATGATAAATATATTTCGCTTTTAAAAGAAGAAATAAAAAAGTTGAAAAGTTTGCCTAATTCTTCTGAAATATTAAAACAAATAGTTTATGATTATGGAAGTCGAAAATTGAATTTAGAAAAGTCTATGAAAATGCTCAATCTATTGGTTAGAGTTTTTTTATAAAAATTATAGGAGAATTACGAGTAATTGTACTGAAATAAATCATAACGCTTATGAAACAAATGATGGTAAGATTAGTAGATAATAAAAATCTAAACAATTAAAGAAAAAATACGCACAAATTTTGAAATGATCTGTAAAATAGATATTTATTTTAAGAAGACCACAAAGGCTGAATTCCATATACCATGAAACTCAGCCCTTTTAAATTACTATCTATTATAAAGCACAACCCTAAATTCACCCGCTATATTTAGCATTGAATTTCAAGGAAAGAACAAGTCCGGCTAAAAACAGCAGGATTCCTGTAATATAAACGAAGAAATTCCCGGAATACCCTGGAATCAGTTCAGGAACAGACCCGAGCATAAATCCCAAAACTGCATAATATGTAAAACTGTATGATTTTTTAAACAGAAAATCCATTAATTTTGAAAACAATAAGGCACCTGCTGCAAGACCCAGACAAAGAGGAATCAGAATCAAAATATTATTGATAATTTCTCCGTGCATAGATTTTGAGACAAAAGGAAACAGAAAAATATATTTTATATCTGCAATCATTTGCAGAAAAATTCCGTATGCTCCTATAAGCATAAGAAGAACTGTTCCGCTGATCCCCGGAATTACCAAGGGCCCTGCCATTATGACACCTGTAATAAATATATATAAGAAGTTCCTGAAATTCAGATAAAAATCTTCAGTTTCTACTTCCATATCACTGTTTCCTGCTAAAGAAAAAAATATAGAAACTGCAAATGCAATAAAAAACGGGATAAGGCAGAAAACAGAGAACCCGTTTTTATTAGCCTGCTTGAAAAGTCCCGGTATGGTACCCAGAAAAAGTCCGCAGAGTGAAAACATCGTAGGTATTTCATAATGGGTAAACAGAAACTTTTGAACATTGCTGAATAAAACTATTCCAAGACAGGCTCCGGAACCAACAACAGCAAGGAAAATAAAATTTTTCTTCGGATCTTTGAAAAAATTGCTTACAGAGTGTATGAGTTTTTCATAAAGTCCGAATATAACAGCAAGAGAACCGCCGCTTATTCCCGGAAGTATGGCACCTATGCCAATAACTATTCCTTTTGTAAAATTAGAAAGCATTTTGATAAACCTCCATTAAATGTATATTTGTAACAATAATATTTTAAAAAGAAGAGGGTGCAGAGACCCCCCTTATTATATATTAATTCTCATCCTTAAATGAATTTAGTCTGAATAGTTTCAGTAATTCTACAATCACTATCGGCATGAAGGATAAAACCACAACAATCAGAGTATCTCTTCCTGACAGAGTAACTACATTGAATATATCCTGTAAAAACGGAACAAATAATACTGCAAGCATAAGTACAAATGAACATAATACAGCATAAACCAGATATTTATTGTTAAATATTCCTGTTTTAAATATGGAATTTGTTTTTGATCTTATATTAAATACATGCACAAGCTGTGAAAGACTCAGAACAGCAAATGCCATAGTCTGCCCGAGGATAATATTGGAAGGATCCTCGTGTATACCGATTCTGTATGCAATAAGTGTAAGTATACCAATCATGGTACCCTGATAACCAATTCTGTAGATCATACCTTTGGTAAAGATTCCCGTATTCGCCGGAATAGGTGATCTTTTCATAATATTGTCCTCTGCGGGGTCAAAACTCAGAGCAAGCGCCGGAAGGCTGTCCGTGATCAGGTTTACCCACAAAATATGTATAGGGATTAACGGTTCCACCCAGTTTACAAGAGTGGCAAAGAATAATACGATAATTTCTCCGATATTGCTGGAAATAAGGAACTGTATAGCTTTTAGAATATTATCGTAAATTCTTCTTCCTTCTTCTACAGCAGAAATAATAGTAGCAAAATTATCATCTGTAAGTATAATATCAGCAGCTTCTTTGGAAACATCAGTTCCCACTATTCCCATGGCAGCACCTATATCAGCAGTTTTCAGAGCTGGTGCATCATTAACACCGTCACCTGTCATGGCTACGATATCTCCGTGTTTCTGCCACGCTTTAACTATTCTTACTTTATGCTCAGGCGAAACTCTGGCATATACTGAAATACTTTTTACTCTGTTTTCAAGTTCCTGATCTGTCATTTTCTCCACATCGGCACCTGTAATTGCCTCATCGTCATTTTCCAGAATACCTAAAGCACTGGCAATAGCAGAAGCAGTTATCTTATGGTCACCTGTGATCATAACCGTTTTTATACCGGCAGTTTTACATTTTTCAATAGCAGATTTTACTTCCGGTCTTGGAGGATCTATCATTCCTACCATACCAATATATATTAGTTCAGTTTCCGCATTATCTGCAGATTCGCTGCTTGTTTCCTTATAAGCTGTCCCTAATACTCTTAAAGCATTTTCAGCCATATCGGTATTGGCTTTCAGGATTTCAGCAGTATCTTTTTCTGTTAGTTCTCTTACTTCATTATTTATAAGTATTCTGTTACATCTTTTCAGAAGCTCGTCAACGGCACCTTTGGTATAAACTTTTACAGTGTTTGTTTTTGTATCTTTATTAACTGTAGACATAAGCTTTCTTTCAGAATCAAAAGGAATCTCGTCAATTCTCAGTTCACTGTTCTCAAGATCATCTTTATCAAGGGAAAACTTTAACCCTAAATCTACTAGTGCAGTCTCTGTAGGATCACCCGTCACCTTTGTTTTTTCATCCTCGGTAATTATCTTGGAATCATTGCAGAGAACAATTGAAGTAATAAGAAGTCTCAATTCATCATCTAACGCACTGATATTTGCCACATCAACAGTATTATTATTAAAATATATTTTTTCCACAGTCATTTTATTTTGTGTAAGGGTACCGGTTTTATCAGAACACACCACAGTGGTACTTCCCAGCGTTTCTACACAAGGGAGTCTTTTTACAATGGCATGCTTTGTAACCATTCTCTGTACACCAATAGCAAGTACAATGGTAGCAATAGCAGGAAGACCCTCGGGTATCGCAGCAACAGCAAGACTCACTGCTGACAGGAATAAGTGCATAGGCTCTTTTCCATAACTGCTTCCTATAATAAACATAAGCACACAGATCACAATGGCGGCAATTCCTAGCATTTTTCCTAGTTTATCAAGTCTTTTCTGCAGAGGAGTCTGTGTAACTTCTGTAGAGTCCAATATAGCGGCTATTTTCCCTACTTCTGTATTCATTCCCGTTTCTACAACAATACCTTTTCCACGCCCGTATGAAACAAGACTGGCTGAAAATGCGAGGTTATCTCTGTCTCCAAGAGGAATGTCCGTTTCCTCTATAACAGCAGTTATTTTTTCCACAGGAACAGATTCTCCTGTCAGCGAAGCTTCTTCTATTTTCAGATTAGCAGCTTCAAAAAGTCTCAGATCAGCAGGAATATAATCACCTGTATCGAGTATTACCACATCTCCGGGAACCAGTTCTTTTCCGGGAAGCATGAGTATCTGTCCGCCTCTTAATACTTTGGAAACAGGAGAACTGAGTTTTTTCAAGGCTTCAAGTGACTTCTCAGCTTTATTTTCCTGCAAAACACCTATAACAGCATTTACTATAACAATTAACAATATAATAAAAGAATCGCTTATTTTTCCCAGAAAATCAAGAACAGACGTTACAGGCTCTTTACTTTCAAGAATACCTACCACTCCTGATATTACAGCTGCAAGTATCAAAATAATAATCATCGTATCTTTAAACTGAGCAAGAAATTTTTGAAGAAAAGTCTTTTTCTTTCCCTGCTTTAATTCATTATATCCGTAAGTTTCCACTTTTTCTGCAACCTGTGATTCTGTGAGACCTTCTGTAAGATTAGTATTCAGCAGATTTACAGTATCTTCAACGGAAAGATTATACCAGTTCTTTTTTTCCATGTTTTCTAATCCTTTCTGTTATGCATTTGTATTATTTTCATTTTCGCTTTTATTCTCAGTTTCAGTTTCGATTTTTTCTTTTTTTCCGAATATCCCTTTAAAAAATCCTTTTTCCAGATCTTCATGGAATACATTTTTCAATATGATAACAACAGCAGGACCCATGATAATTCCAATAAAGCCAGCGAGTTTCAGTCCTGTGTACATTGATAAAAGAGTTATCAAAGGGTGTACGCCGATATTTTTACTGTATAATTTCGGCTCCAGCAGCTGTCTTACTGCAGTAACAATAACATATAAAATTAATAAAGCAACAGCCATTTTAAAATCTTTTACTATAAGGGATACAACTATCCATGGGATCATAAATGCCCCGGCGCCAAGTATAGGCAGGGCGTCTATTGCACATATAATAATGGCAAATGTAAGAGGATACTGTACATTTAAGCCCATAAAGTGGAAAAGATTAAGCCCTATAAGCAATTCAAAAAAGCAAATAGTAATAAGCATAGCCTGTGCTTTCAGATAACCGCCTACTACAGACAGAAGATCGTTTTTTAGTGTATATATTTTGTTCAGCCATGAAACAGGAAGCTGCTTTTCTACGAATAAAATTATATTCTGTTTATCAAGACTCATAAAAACAGTGGCTATAACAGTAACAAAAAAGTAAATAACAACATTTGGCAGTGAAGTGATAAACGACAGAACATTATT
This sequence comes from Sebaldella sp. S0638, assembly GCF_024158605.1. Lineage (NCBI taxonomy): Bacteria > Fusobacteriati > Fusobacteriota > Fusobacteriia > Fusobacteriales > Leptotrichiaceae > Sebaldella > Sebaldella sp. S0638. The sequence goes on from NZ_JAMZGM010000014.1 coordinate 36,678, forward strand.
AAGCAGAACGCTTATTTTTGATGTTGCCATGGAAATAATGTCACTTACCGAGCCTTTCAGCTGATTTAATATTTGTTCCGGAATTTTATCCAGAATTATAGTTCCTCTGTTCATAAAGTTCATGAAGTTATCTATCCAAAGCTTTATTTCCTGCGCATAAGTACTGATGTTAAATGAAAGACTGTATATCTCAAGTATCAGTTTCGTAACAATCAGGGAAATAAGACCTACTACAAATGCAAATACAATTAACAAAGCAATTGCGGTACTTATCTTTTTGGGCAGTTTCAGCTTTAAGTTCAAGAGTTTTGCTATTCTGGTAACTACCATGGAAAAGAGAATAGCAAGTACAAAAGGCGAAAGAAATACTGCGATTTTGAAAGCTATGAATATAAGCAGAAAAACCAGCAATATACGTCCGAAGAATAATGCTTTTTTAAATAATGCACTTTTATAATAATTATACATATATTACTCCTTATTTTATGGAATTTTGTAAAAAAAATGTGTATAGCGGCCTATACACAAAACTTTTAATAAAGGGCCTGCCGAAAAGGCATATTGACACAAAAAAAAGTGCATAAAATTCCCCATTGTTTTATGACTGATAATACCATGTATTTGGCATAAAGTCAACTAAATAACAGCTTTTGAACAGCAGAATATTTTATTTTAATTTTACGAAAAATAATTTTTATAAAACCGGATAATTATAGTTTAGATATTTTACAGCTTTTACAATATTGGGAAAAATAATTCTATTGTTTTTCTGTATAAAAAATTATGTTTATGGTAAAATATAACAAAGATTTAAAAATGTAAACAGGGGGCAGATTATGGATTACAAAAAGCTTTCTCAGGAAGAAAGAGACAGAGAGCTTAAAAGCGAACTGGAACTGACTCCGGAGAAAATAAAATTTATGGAAAAGTACAGGCTTTTCAGTACAGAGGATTTAAGATGGTATACAAATAAGAATAATACTCCTGAGAGAATCTATTTCAGCCATAAATTTTTGAAAAGCAACGGGATAATGGAAATATTGTTTAGAAAATACCAGTTTTGTTTTGCCAAGCTGAAATATTTCAGGGAAAATATAGAAAGATACGAGACTTTTAAATATGATCCTAAAGCCGGCTTTATAGAAACTGAAATGTGGGATGCAGAATTTTTTTTGCATAAAAAAAGCGGAAAATTTATTGATTTCAGATATCTGCAGCAGATTACAGAACTGGAAGTATTTCTGGGCTTTGTGGAGTGGCTGGAGAATAACTGAAACAGGTAAAAGAAATATGCAGGGATATGTTATTCGGGAAAAGATGATTTCCGGGATTCAGAACAGATAGAATTAATGATCGCACCTGTATTTCAAAAGATAAAATAATACTAATTTTACTCTTGAAAATATAGTTTAATGGTGTTATTATAACCTGTAGATATATATTATGAATTTGGAGGGAATATGGCTAGAAAATACTTTGGAACAGACGGAATCAGAGGGGAAGCAAATAAGGATCTTACTATAGATCTGGTTACGGATCTTGGACTGGCACTGGGCTATTATTTGAAAAAAAATAATAAAAAAACAACAAAACCAAAAATTATATTAGGAACAGATACCAGAATATCAGGATACATGATAAGATCAGCCCTGGCTTCGGGACTGACATCAATGGGAATTCATATTGATTTTGTGGGAGTGTTGCCTACACCGGGTGTTTCATATCTTACAAGACACCTTGGAGCAGATGCGGGAATAATGATTTCGGCTTCGCATAATCCGGTAAAGGATAACGGAATAAAGATTTTCAGCCAAAACGGCTATAAACTTCCCGACGAAGTGGAAGAAGAAATAGAAGGACTGATGGAAGACAGGGCAGAATTACTGAAGTATCAGGTTTCCGGTGATGATCTGGGGAGATTTAAATATGTGGAAGACGATATGAGAGAATATCTTAATTTTCTGACATCAACACTGAAAACAGATTTTAAGGGAATGAAAATAGTGGTAGATACTGCCAATGGAGCTGCTTACAGAGTTGCACCGAAAATTTTCCACAGATTAAAAGCTGATGTTACTGTTATAAATAATATACCTAACGGGAAAAATATAAATGTAAACTGCGGTTCTACGCATCCCGAGCTGTTACAGGAAGTGGTGAAAGTGTACAAGGCTGATCTCGGGCTGGCTTATGACGGGGATGCAGACAGATTAATTGCTGTAGATGACAAAGGAAACATAGTAGACGGAGATTTGATAATATCTGTTATTGCAAAAAACTTTCAGGACAAAGGAATACTTAACTCTAATAAATTAGTAACAACTGTACAGAGTAATATGGGATTTGAAAAGCATCTTGATAAAAACGGAATAGGACTTATAAGAGCCAATGTAGGAGACAGATATGTACTTGAAAAAATGAAAGAACATGGTCTGAATCTCGGCGGAGAGCAGTCAGGACATATAATTATGCTTGATTATAACACTACAGGAGACGGTGTCCTTTCTTCAATACAGCTTGTAGCTGCAATAAAGGAAAGCGGGAAAAAATTGAGCGAGCTTGTGGAAGATATAAAATTATGGCCGCAAAAACTGGTAAATACTGTAGTTTCAAAAGAGAAGAAACAAACATGGACTGAAAATAAAGAGCTTATGGATTTTATAAAGCTGAAAGAAAAAGAAATCGAAGGAAAAGGAAGAATACTGGTGAGAGCTTCCGGAACGGAACCTTTGATAAGAGTAATGGTAGAAGGGGAAACACAGGAAACAGTGGATACTTACATTGAGGCGCTGGTAGGTAAGGTAAAAGAACTGTTATTATAAACATAAAAAAATAAGAGATTTCAATTTTGGGAATTTTTGGGAGGAAGTATGAGTAGTAGGCTAAGAGGATTACAATCAGGGGTTTTAAGAATAATTCTTTTGTTTTTATGGCTTGCAGTAGTTTTATTTGTTATAGGCTTATTGGGAAATATATTTAATCTGACTGTTATGAAAGATGAACTTTGGGCAATTTTCGGAATAATTCTGAGTATTTTGGTGGTGTTAGGTTTTTTACATGTGGTAATTAGTTTAAACATAATTTCTAATGCCATAGCGGCATATTCCGGATACGGCGAGCCTGAATACAGAAGAGTGGATTACAAAAAAATATTAATGGCTTCAGGAGTGCTTATTGTACTGGTTCTTGGAATACAGTCTATAGTAAAGGTTCAGGTGGAAAAGAAAAATCTTGAAATACTGAAACAGCAGGCTACGGATATAGGAAGTTCGGCGGTAACAACAAAAATAGTGACACAGATAGATGAAGACGTGCAAATGAGAGAGTTATATTTTTCAAGAGATTTATTATTATTGACCATGAAAGAAAATGCACTGACTATGCTTATACCTAAAATCAGAGACGGAAATAAGGTATTTTATCAGGTTACATCGTGGGATTACGATTCGAGAGATGAGAGAAAAATTTCAGAGGCGCTGGAAAGACCCTATATACCTGATAAAAATGTAAAAGAAAAATTTGATAAAATGTTAAAGGACAGAAAAAGTTTTGATATAAGATCAGGAAGAAATATGACAGTATTTTATCCTGTGGAAAAAAACGGAGAGCTAAAGCTGATATTGGTTATTAATTCTACAAGTGATATTAATTATGAGTATTTGAAAGAAAGAAGTGCAGCAGCTTCTGTACCTGAAGTAACTGCACCGGAGAAAAAACCGGCAAAATAAATCTGCAATAATTGAAAAGGAGTTTTATAAAATATTTTACTTTATGAACAGCTCCTTTTTTTATTATTAAATATTAGTGCTGGAATAGGGAAAGATTCCCAAAATACAAGGTCTGAAATAATTTAATTTTATTCTTGAAAATATAAATTATTGGTGTTATCATATTTATACAACAAAAGAATACGGGAGAAAAACTATGGAAATAGGAAACAGGGTAGTGTACATCGGCGAGGATAACGATGTAACGACACTTAAAAACGGGGACACAGGAACGATACTCTTGTCACACGGCGACGGGTATTTTGAAGTGGAGTTCCTTGATGAAGAAGGTATTGTGAAGGTGCTGGAAACATTAAATGATGAGTTTCTGGAAAAACTTTAAGATGAAATAATTATTGGAGAGGTGTAAATTGCATAAAGAATTTGCAAATATTTATGATGTTTTTATGGAAAGCGTCAATTATGAAGACTGGTACAAATATCTCAGAAAATATATAAAAAAAGCAGGGACGGTTCTTGATCTGGGCTGTGGAACAGGTGAGTTTCTCGTGAGATTTTCCAAAGACGGATTTAGCAGTATCGGAGTGGATATATCTGAAGTTATGCTGGAAATAGCCGGGGATAAAACAAAAGAGTCCAAAGATGTGGAACTATATCAGGGAGATATCAGAAATTTCAGGGCTGAAAAGCCGGTGGACTATGTCGTCTGTAATTTTGACACAGTGAATTACTTTGATAAATTCGGTGATCTTGAGGATTTTCTGCTTTGTTCATATGAAAATCTAAAAGAAAACGGAATTTTGATATTTGATGTGGTAACAGAAGAGATATTTGAGGAAATGTTTGAAAACGGGGTATTTCTTGATGAAAAGGAAAATTATCTCACAATATGGCGGTACAATAAAGAAGGGGAAAACTACATTATAAATATAAAGCTTTTTATAAGGGAAAAAGAAAATCTGTTCAGGAATTATGAAGAAGTTCATGTAAAAACTATATTTGATTTAGAGGAAATAGCCAATAAGGCTCTTGAAACAGGATTTGATATAGTGGATATAAAAAATGACGAAGAATTTGGTGAAAACAGGTTTTTCTTTATATTGAAAAAATAATTGAATTACGGGGAATTTTAAAATGAAAAATAATGAAAAAGCAAAGAAAAATAAAGAGAGACAAAGAACACTAAAGTATATGTCGGTGGGAATGAACATGGTTTATACGCTGTGTACACCCATGGTGCTGATGGGGTGTCTGTATTATTTTGTAATAGAAAAAAAATTCGGACGACATCCGCTGATATTCATAATTATGATAGGGATAGGGCTTATATCAGGGTATTACAGTTTTTATAAACTGGTGAAAGAAATTGGAAAATAAACCCTTGACTTGTTGGTCAATAGGGTATATACTTATGTACATCGACATCAAAAATAAATAGTTTTTATTTTCCCCTGCCCAAAATAAAAGCAGGAAAATAAGTTGCGGAGCTCACTTTTTATAAGCATCTGACGGAAAATAAATCCTTGAATTGGGAGTCAATTAATGTTAGAATATTTTAGTAAAGATATAATAAAAATGCTGAAAATAGCAGTGGTAATCACAGCAGTACTTTTACTGATAGGAGTGATCTTTCAGATAAAGGCACTATACTTCGCCTGTTTTCTCGGGTGTCTGGTGTCTATTTTCAATATAATATCTTTATACAGGGACTGTCAGAGAATAATGTATTTTCCTGACAAAATCAAATCAAAGGTCTACTCCCAGTTTTTTCGGAGATTTATTATCTACGGAATAGTGTTATTCATAGTAGGCTATATAACACAGAAATATGAATTCGGAAGACTGGAGCTAAATATGCTGTTTTGTGGTTTAGGACTGCTGAACTTTAAGATATCCATGTATCTGAGCATGATGTTTAGAAGTAAGAAAATAGGAGACGATACGGTATGAAAAAAATAATGAGAGTAGTTGGGCTTTTGTTGGGAGTTATGCTGGTAATCAACCTTATACTATGGGGTTTACAGTATATATTGCCGATAACTTATGCAACACCTCCGCTCATAGAGGGGCCTAAAATATTCTGGTCGCTGACAATCGGCGGACTGGTATTAAATATAAACCAGACGATAGTAACGACATGGGTTGTAATGATAATTTTGATTGCTTTGCTGGCAATAGGAACAAGGAATTTAAGCGTGGAAAATCCTACCAGGTTTCAGGTAGTTCTGGAAATGTTGTATTCATTTATTGAAAACATGTTTCTTGCTAACTTCGGTAAATATAAGAAGACATTCGTATCGTTTATAACAGCGTTGTTTTCATTTATATTTATGTGTAACCTTATTTCGTTTTTTCTGCCGTTTATACCGCTTGTGGAAAAGCTTCCTAGCGGAGGATACAGTGTATCGCCGTTTTTGAGAAGCCCGACAGCTGATATGAATACGACGGTAGGACTGGCGTTGCTGGTAGTGGTAATATTCCTGTCTTGTGCAATAAAGACAGAGGGAGTAACAGGATATATAAAAGGTCTTGCATCACCGACACCGGTGCTTTTGGTAATTAACGTTATCGGAGAAATTGCAAAACCGATAAATACGTCTATGCGGCTTTTTGGTAACATGTTTGCCGGAATAATAATAATGGGACTGCTTTACGGACTGACAATAAACGTAGCTGGTCATTTATTCGCATTTGCCCCGGGATGGGTGGCGTTTTTACATCTTTATTTCGATCTTTTCACAGGAACAATACAAAGTTTTGTATTCGTGGTACTGTCATCGGTTTACATATCCGAGACACTTGGTGATAAAGATGAGGAAGAAGAACTGCAGCTGCAGGCGGCACATTAGCGGTTGCCCGGCTTGGAATTAAAGTAACTGATTACAGCAATGTAAAATGCAGGTTACAGGTTTATAGTTTATTCAAATAAATATAAAAACAAAATGAAAAATGAAAATATTACAGGAGGTAATTAAAATGGCAGATATAATGCAGGCAGCAGCTTTATTAGGTGCAGGAGTAGCAATGATAGGTGGTATTGGAGCCGGAGTAGGACAGGGGTTCGCAACGGGAAAAGCAGTAGAAGCAGTATCAAGACAGCCTGAAGCTAAACAGGATATACTACAGGTATTATTCATAGGGTGTGCGATTGCCGAATCTACAGGTATTTATTCATTAGTTATAGCATTCCTTTTAATCTTCATGAAAGGATAAAAAAATTCAGAAAGTTCGAGGTGACTATATATGGAAAATGGATCAAATTTAATCACATTAGATCTTTCAATGCTTCTTCAAATTATAAACTTTCTGATCTTAGTTTATGTATTCTGGAGGTTATTTGGGAAAAAAATAGGACCGATTTTAGATGAGAGAAAGAAAATAGTTACCAGTAAATTGTTAGAAGCAGAGGAAGAAAGAGCCAATGCCAGAAAAGCAACCGCTGAAGCTAGTGAATTAAAAAGAGAAGCAAAAAAAAGAGCTAATGAAATACTCATAAGAGCTGAAATATCAGCAGATGAAAGAAAAGAAAAAATATTAAAAGAAGCTAATCAAAGCAGAGAAAAAATGCTTACGACAGCTGAAATAGATATAGAAAAAATGAAACAAAGCGCATCAAAGGAACTTCAGAAAGAGGTTTCCAGCCTTGCAGTTACGCTGGCTGAAAAGATACTTAAAGAAAATATAGATAAAGACGGAGACAAGATAATAAATAATTTTATTGAAGAAGTAGGAGAGTAACTATTATGCATGAGGCAGATATAGCAAAACGATATGCTGAAGCAGTATATGGGGTTGCTAAGGAGAAAGATAAAGTAAAAGAAATATATGATATGCTGAATTCTCTTATGGAACTATATATAAATGATTCTGAATTTAGAAATTTCATGTTGCATCCGCTGATAGAGAATAGTGAAAAGAAAGATTTTCTGGGTAAAATTTTTACTGGAGCAGACGATATTATAATGAACATAATTGATTATCTCGTGGATAAAAACAGAATAGAGATAATAAAATACATTGTTTCCGAATATCTGAAACTTTACTATCTGGAAAACAACGAAGTAGAGGTTACTGGTATTTTCAGCAAAGAACTAAGCGAAGAACAGTATGCCCTGCTTAAGAGTAAATTAGAGAAAAAAGTAGGTAAAAAAATAATTTTAAAAATAAAAGTAGACAAAGATATTATTGGCGGTGGAATAGTGAAAATGGGAGATCAAATAATTGATGGCTCAATAAAACGTCAAATAGAAAATATAAAAAATACTTTCTAGAATGGAGGTGCTTTCTTTGAAAATTAGGCCAGAAGAGGTTAGCAAGATCATAAAAACAGAAATAGAGAATTACAAAACATCATTAGATATAGCAAGTGTAGGAACTGTGGTAGAAGTAGGAGACGGGATAGCGAGAGTATACGGACTTCAGAATGCCATGCAGGGAGAACTCCTTGAATTCCCCAATAATGTAATGGGAATGGTTCTTAACTTAGAAGAGAACAACGTAGGGGCTGTTCTCCTTGGTGATTTTTCACTTATAAAAGAAGGAGATACAGTAAGATCAACTGGAAGAATTACACAGGTTCCGGCAGGAGAAGCAATGCTTGGAAGAGTAGTAGATCCATTGGGAAATCCAATAGACGGCAAAGGACCTGTAGAAGCTGCAAAATTTATGGAAACTGAAAGAAAAGCTTATGGAATAATAGACAGACAGCCGGTAACAGAACCGCTGCAGACAGGGATAAAAGCAATAGACGGAATGATACCGATAGGAAAAGGACAAAGAGAATTAATAATAGGTGACAGACAGACAGGGAAAACTGCAGTTGCTGTAGATGCCATTGTTAATCAAAAAGGAAATGACGTTTACTGTATATACGTAGCAATAGGACAAAAAAGATCCACAGTAGCAGGACTGCACCAAAAGCTTATAGACAGCGGTGCTATGGAATATACTACAATAGTTGCAGCAACAGCATCTGAATCAGCTTCACTTCAATACCTTGCACCTTATGCAGGGGTAGCAATGGCTGAGTACTTTATGGAACAAGGGAAACACGTTTTGATAGTATACGATGATTTATCAAAGCATGCCGTGGCATACAGAGAAATGTCACTGTTATTAAAAAGACCGCCGGGAAGAGAAGCTTATCCCGGAGATATATTCTATCTTCACTCAAGACTTCTTGAGAGAGCGGCAAAGCTGAGCGACGAACTTGGAGCCGGGTCGATTACAGCCCTTCCGATAGTAGAAACTCAGGCAGGGGATGTATCTGCGTATATACCGACAAACATTATATCAATAACAGACGGACAGATCTTCCTGGAATCAGACTTATTTAATGCAGGATTCAGACCAGCGATAAATGCAGGAATATCAGTATCAAGGGTTGGAGGTTCCGCACAGATAAAAGCTATGAAACAGGTAGCATCACAGGTAAAACTGGAACTTGCACAATATACTGAATTACTGGCTTTTGCACAGTTCGGATCTGATCTGGATAAAGCTACAAGAGACCAGTTAAACAGAGGGGCTAAAATCATGGTGGTTCTTAAGCAGCCTCAGTATGATCCATACCCTGTAGAAGAACAGGTAGTTTCATTCTTTGCAGTTACAGGAGGATATCTTGATGCAATAGAAAAAGAAAATGTTACTACTTTTGAAAAAGAATTACTGAAAAGTATGAGAAATAATTCAGATATATTAACAAGAATAAAAGAGAAGAAGGCTCTTGATGACGGGCTTAAAAAGGAACTGGCAGATTTCATCAAAAATTTTAAAGATAACTTTGAACAGTAAGTAGGTGTTTTTTATGTCAGCAAATATGAAAGAAATAAAAGGTAGAATAGAGAGCATAAAGAGTACCAGCCAGATTACCAACGCAATGAATGTGGTATCTTCTACAAAGTTTAAGAAATTTCAGACTTTGACATTAAGCACTAGAAAGTATGCGCAGGCTATAGAAGAAACACTGGGAAATGTGGCTGGAAGCCTGAAGTCCGTACATCATGTTCTTTTTGACGGAAAAAAAGAAGTAAAAAGAATTGGTGTAATCATGATGACTTCAGACAGAGGACTTTGCGGAAGCTTTAACAGCAATACCTTTAAAGAACTGGAAAAGTTAGTGGCAAGCTATGGGGAAAAAGGCGTAAAAGTTTCTGTAATAGCTGTAGGGAGAAAATCAAGAGATTATTGTAAGAGAAGAGGAATAAATGTAGATGCGGAATATATACAGCTGATTCCTGAAACAATGTTTGAAAAGGCAAAAGGAATAAGTGAGAATATAGCCGAATTTTATCTGAGCGACATATATGATGAAGTGCATATTATTTATTCTAAATTTATATCTGCAATACAATATGAATTAAAGGTGGAAAAACTGCTTCCTTTAGAGAGAAGAGAAGCAAAAACCAATAAGGAATATATATTTGAACCTTCAATAGAAGCTGTTTTAAGAAGTTTACTTCCTAAAAGCTTAAATATAAAGATATACCAGTCATTACTGGAAAATACAGCAAGTGAACATTCAGCAAGAATGACTGCAATGCAGAGTGCAAGTGATAATGCCAAGGACATACTGGATGAATTGACATTAGATTATAACAGAGTAAGACAGTCGATTATTACACAGGAGCTTACTGAAATAATTGGCGGATCAAATGCCTTAAAATAGTAGATAGGAGGGCAAGGCGTGGAAAATAAAGGAACTTTATTACAGATAATAGGACCGGTAATTGATGCAAGGTTTGAGGAACAGCTTCCTGCAATATATAATGCGTTAGTTATAAAATTCGAAGATGGAAAACAGCTGGTTGCAGAAGTTCAGCAGCATTTGGGAAACAACGTTGTGAGAGCGGTTGCCATGGACGGAACAGACGGATTAAAAAGAGGACTGGAAGTAATAGATACCGGAAGTCCTATAAAAGTACCGGTAGGTAGAGAAACATTAGGAAGAATATTTAATGTTCTTGGTGAAGTAGTGGATAAAGGACCGGCTGTAAAAGCTGAGGAATATCACTCTATTCACAGAGAAGCTCCTAGTTTTGAAGAGCAGGGAACAGGAACAGATATTTTGGAAACAGGAATCAAAGTAGTAGATCTGCTTGCTCCTTATCTAAAAGGTGGAAAAATCGGACTGTTCGGAGGAGCCGGAGTAGGTAAAACAGTATTAATTCAGGAACTGATTAATAATATAGCAAAAGGTCACGGAGGACTTTCGGTATTTGCCGGAGTCGGGGAAAGAACAAGAGAAGGAAGAGACCTTTATAACGAAATGAAAGAAAGCGGCGTTATAGATAAAACAGCTTTGATATACGGACAAATGAACGAACCGCCGGGTGCAAGACTAAGAGTAGGTCTTACAGCGCTTACAATGGCAGAATACTTCAGAGACCGTGAAGGTCAGGACGTGTTACTATTTATAGATAACATATTCAGATTTACACAGGCAGGATCGGAAGTTTCGGCACTATTGGGAAGAATGCCTTCTGCGGTTGGTTATCAGCCAAACCTGGCAACTGAAATGGGAACACTTCAGGAAAGAATAACATCTACGAAAAAAGGATCGATAACATCGGTTCAGGCTGTATATGTACCGGCGGATGACTTTACAGATCCGGCACCAGCTACTACATTCTCGCATTTGGATGCGACTACAGTATTATCAAGAAGTATTTCATCACTTGGAATCTACCCTGCGGTAGACCCGCTTGAGTCGACTTCGAGAATTCTTGAGCCTGAAATAGTAGGTGTAGAACACTATAATACAGCAAGAGAAGTACAGAGACTTCTTCAAAGATATAAAGAATTACAGGATATAATAGCTATCTTGGGTATGGATGAATTATCTGACGAAGATAAACTAACAGTAAACAGAGCAAGAAAAATACAGAGATTTTTCTCTCAGCCGTTCCACGTAGCAGAGCAGTTTACAGGTCTGGAAGGAAAATATGTTCCTTTGAAAGAAACAATCAGAGGATTTAAGGAAATACTGGAAGGAAAACATGATAGTCTGCCGGAGCAAGCATTTTTATTCGTCGGAACTATTGAGGAAGCAGAGGCTAAGGCTAGAGAATTGGTAGGTGAATAATTATGGCAAAATCTTTTAGTATAGAAGCTATAACACCATCAGGAACAGCTTTTTCCACTACTGCCGAATTTCTGAAATTAAGAACCGTAAACGGAGATATAGGGATAATGGCAGATCATATGCCTTTGGTTACCGAGCTGAGCTATGGTGAAATGATAGTAAAGCAGGAAAAGGGCAGTGAAATGCGTTACTATATTGACGGTGGATTTATGGAAGTCAATAAAGAGAGGGTTCTTATCCTTGGTGATGAAATTATAGAATCTAGTCAAATTGATATAGAAAGAGCACAAAGGGAAAAAGAAATCGAAGAATCGAAATTGTCTAAGCTAAAAGAGGAAGAAGATATAGCTAAGGCTAATAAAAAGATTCAGGAAAATCTTATGAAAATAAAAATAGGAAGCAGATAAATAAAGTATCTATAAAATTTAATTTTATAGATATTTTTGCTTTTTGGGGGGATTATTGAAATAAAATGAGAAACGGGGAAGAAATGAATTTTTCAGAAGCTGTTGAAATATTGTATACTTTGAAACAATATCCGGGAATGTTTGTGGCAGATTATAAGAATTATGATATGATGTCTTCTTTTATAAACGGATACCTCACTGCTTTAGGCTTATACTATAAGGAATATACAAAAGATAGTGAGAACAACGGTATATGGCGGGATATAATCAGTTGGTATAATATGGAAAAAAGTAACGGAAAAAAAGTAATGTAGCTTTAAGCTATAGATTAAGATATGAAAATGAAAATCTTTCAGATGAAGAACTAACGGATAAATATATTGATATAGTTATTGAATTTTTGAAATATAAAACATGATATTGCAGAAATAAAAAATAAATATAAAGAATTACCTGTTATTCAGATTTTTACTCTAAAAAATATGGAAATATAAAGGAATTTCAAAGTAACATTTGATAGAATGAGTATACAATTCAATGGATAAAGAGGAGATGTTAAAATGAAAAATTTTTTTTTAGCTGTGATTTCTGTATTTTTTCTGTTTAGCTGCAGCAATACTACAACATTACAGAATAACAGCACTACAGGAACTGCTGTTAAACAAAAAGATATAGCTGATACTTCATGGAAGCTTACAGCAATTTCAGGAGAGAAAATAACAACAAAGATGATGGACGGAAAAGAAATAGGTGCAATAACTCTTGATATAACAACTGATAAGATAAGCGGAAGTTCAGGAGTAAACAGATATTTTGGATCTTATACGCTAAATGGTAAAGATATCACATTAAGCGGAATAGGGAGTACAAGAATGATGGGACCGCAGGACTTGATGGAAAATGAACATAAATATCTGTCAGTACTTAGTAATGTAACAGGTTTTGAATTTAAAGATAATAATACTCTGGTTTTAAAAGCAGGAACAGATACACTGACTTTTGTAAGAGTGAAATAAATATATAATCAGCTGCATAAAACGGCTGATTTTTTATTTATTGCATAATTAAATAAAATGGTATAAACTATTTTAGGGCATTTGTTAAAAATTAGTTAGTAATAAAAGGAGCAGGGAGGAAATAAAATGAAAAAGACAAGAGTTTGTTGTGAGTTTTCTTTATTTTCTGATACAGAGTTTCCTGTTGAGAAAATAACAGAAAGTTTAAATTTGGAACCAACAATTTTTTATAAAAATAAAAGGAAATTTTTGGAAAATAATAGTGGATTTTATGAAATTTTGGAAACATGCTGGGAACTTAGAGTGGCTTATCAGGAATCTTTGGATATCAATATTCAGATAAATCAAATATTAGATGAATTGGAAAGTAAAGTATTAATTATTTCAGAGTTGAAAAGAAGATATAATTTAGAGAGTGGTCTTAATGTAGGTATAGAAATTTATGATAATATTTATCCTGCAATACATTTGGAACTAAAGACAATGAAGCTACTTAGCAGTTTAGAAACTTTTATAGATATTGATATTATATAAAATACAGATATAAACTATAAAAATAATTAAATTAGGAGATAACATCATGAGAATATATTTTAATTCGGATATTCCTGTAATAACTTTGCCATTTGATAATTTAAATAATAAAACGCTAGAAAACTTTGATGGTCACCGAGCCTTATTTGATAATCTCAGTATAAAAAATCTGACCATTATGAATTCTGATTTAAGAAATACTGTTTTTAACAGATCAATTATAAAGAAGTCAAAATTTATAAATAGTAAGCTTATACTGACGGAGTTTGAAAATTCTGAAATAACTGATACTGAATTCGATAATAGTAATGTGTATTCTGTAAATTTTAAAAACTCAAATTTGAAAAATGTTGCTTTTAAGAACTGTAATATGAGAGAAGTAGATTTTTCAGATGCAATTTTATTTGATGTTTCGCTGGAAACAAGTTTAGGTTTTGAAACATCAATATTTAGTGGAACATATTATAATTCAGGAACAAAATTTCCTGAAAATTTTAATTTGAAAAATAAAAATCTGATTTTTGCTGATAATTATGTTATGGAGAAATATATTGAACTGGAAAAGGAGTATAAAAGTTTTGATGGTATTAATGAAAAACATCCTTTAAGAGATTTGGAAAGATTAGCGGTTAAATATGATGATATTTTATCGAAAAAGGATTTAGAAAGCTTTATGTATTACTTGATATTGTTTGATTTAGGGGCTAAATATAAGGTAATGTATAATTTTATTTCTGATGAAATTGAAAAACTGGCAAAGAAAAAAGAAATTTTCATGGAATATAATAATTTTACAGCTAAAGAAGTCAAAGAGATAAAAATATTACTTTGGAATTATGAAAAGAATATGGGTAATATAAAGATTTATAGGTAAAGTATTTAAACAAAGGCTGCATCACCAATGCAGCCTCTTCTATAATAAAATTCCCGCTCTACTGCTCTAATAATTTTAAATCAACAATAACCGGAATATGGTCGCTGACTGTTTTCCAGTCTGCATCTTTTTCGGTTCCTGTGTTAGGAACATACACTTTTTCCACTTTCCAGACTTGTGCGTTATTTAAAAATATTTGATCAATAGCCACTTCAGGATTCACAGCCGGCCATGTTCTATGGTCTGTTTTCCCGTCAAATACTGTAGTCCAATATCGTTCCATTTCTTTTCCAACCACTGAATTTAGTGTGTCATTAAAGTCACCAGCTAATATTTTGATCCCTCTCATATCTAAAGTAACTTCATTAATAGTTCTCACCTGCTGTAATCTGATATTAGGGTCTTCATGCCAGTCTAAGTGTGTGTTTATAAATGTTATAGGCACTTCGAATCCCGGAACGTCTACTTTAGTCACTAAAGCAATTCTCGGCTCTTCTTCTTTCTTGGTAAGAGTATCAGTGTACGGGAGTTTGATGATTTCATTACTGATAATAGGGTGTTTTGACAATACTGCTATACCATATTCACCGCCTTGAAAATCAATAGTTTTGCCATATACATAATTATAGCCTGTCAAATCTGCCAAAACTTTGATCTGATCTGTTTTACCGCTTCTTTGTGTATTTCTGTCCACTTCCTGAATTGCAATAATATCCGGATTTATTTTTTTTATGGTTTCAGCGGTTAACTTTAGATCAACCTTGAAATTATTAGCTCCAGCCGCAATATTGTAAGTAGCAACTCTGATTTTCTGGTTAGAATTCGTTATGACTTTGTTGTATAATATTTTTTCTTCTCCGTAAATAAAACATGATAAAACCAGAATTAATAAAACAAGTAATTTTTTCATATAAATACCTCCTGAGATTTAATTTTATATACTTAAAATTATAGTATTAAAAGTGACAAGAAAAATAAAAATATACAGTAACAGATAAGATATTGAATTATTGAAAAGAAACCTTAATTTATAAATATTCTAACACAGCAAAAGAAGTTTGTACAGTTTAGGTATCGAATTTGACAGATTAACTTTTATAATGTAATATAATAAACATCTATTAAATAAAAGAAAGGGGTTAAAATGAACGGAAAAGGCTTGGTATATTCATTAATAGTGTTTTTTTCCTTTATTATAGGAGCGTTTTTTTATGGAGTATTTATAATATATAAAAAAATTGTTTTTCCTATAATGATGTCAATGGAGTTTCATGAGCTTCAAAAAAGCGGGGATGTTCTTCTTCGGAATAAAATGGTAAATTACAGAGGGAATATTAATGGAATTCCTATAAATGAAAGATCTGGGGTATTAGCAGATGTTTATTTTATAGACAGAAACTTAATGCGGAAAACTTATGAAAAATTATTACTGAAAAAACTGGCAGTATATACAGTGATTTTTATTTTGGGGATATGTCTGCTGGTATTTAATCCTGCGGTCTGGAATATAATTGCTTTGGGGTGGATAGTATTAACAGTACATTTTCTATTTGAAGCAAAGAATGCTTTCAGAATTTATAACAGTGTAAAAAATGAAGAGTATATAACCAGAAGTGTTGATGTAGAAGGGATGACATATTACAGAGCGCTTTTTGAATATGAGAAAAGCAGCGAGACAAAAGAAGTTACATTATTTGATACAGTAATGTAAAAAATTAATATAAAAAGGCGGATAAAAAAATTCCGCCTTTTTGCTATTTTTTCACTTTATCAATATTTACATCATCAAATTCAGAAGACTCAAACTTTTTTACTACATATGAGCATACCGGTTTTACTTTGAACTTATTTTCTCTAGCATAATTAACCGCTGTATTCAGCAATTTTCCGGCAATTCCCTGATTTCTGAGTTTGTCAGAAACATAAGTGTGGTCGAAAATCAAAATATCGCCGTTTTTCTTATAAGTCAATTCAGCCAGAGTCTCCTTTTCATCATCATCGAAGATAAAAAAACCTTTGTTTTCAAGATGTTTGATTCTAGTCATATAAACTCTCCGCCTTTCTGTATTTATATCCATACTTTAAATTCTTTTTTTATTTTTTTCAGTGAATCCTGATCAGGGATAAAGTACCATACACCTTTCATCATTTTTCCGTCTCCTTCCAGCTCAAATGTCTCGTAATTACTTCCATGAATTGCTATAGCAGGAAGCATTGAGATGAATCTAAGCGGATTAAAACGTATTTCCATATGCTGGTTACAATAACTGATAATACTTGGTATTTTTCCTAAACCTGAAGGAGATAAAATCTTTTTTTGCAGTCCTGAGAAAATCTGCTTTTGTCTGTCGCCTCTTTTGTAGTCGCTGTCTGTTTTTCTGTGTCTTGCATATGCCAGAGCACGCTCTCCTTCAATAGTGTAAGACTTTCCTTTTACAAAACTCTGATTATCCTGTGTAAATGTATGATTAGAGACAATATCAACACCGCCTACAAGAGATGTTATGTTTATAACATCTTCAAATCTTAGTAAAACATGATATTGTATTTTGGTATTAAGCATATTTTCAAGGGCTCTTACGCTGCATGCCGAACCGCCGAAAGCCAGTGCGTGTGTAATTTTGTCCGTTTTTCCGTTCTTTTCACAGTCTATAGGCGTGTACGAGTCTCTTGGTATAGAGACTATTTTTATTTTAGCCAGAAGCGGGTTAACGTTAATCAGCATAATGGAATCAGAACGTGATCCTTTCAGGGGCTGCCATGGACGTGCGTCACTTCCGAGTATAACTATATTAAAAGGTTTCAGGAACCATAGAACTACTAAAGCTAAAATGATAGAAATTATAAATTTTTTCATATGTTTTCTCCTGTATAATTTAGATTATTTAAAAATTTCAAAACTTTTTCTCTTAACTCCGACAAACTTCCGTTATTTTCAATAATATAATCACTTTTTAGTCTTTTTTCATCAAGGGACATCTGTGAGTTTATTATATTTTCTGCGTCTGTTTTATTAGTATTATCACGTTTTATAATACGCTCTGTCTGTTTTTCTCTGCTGGCTGCAACAAGCAGAATTTTGTCCGCAAGATACTCAAGATGTACTTCAAATAACAGAGGGATTACTACCACAATAAGCTTTTTCTTCATACCTTTCAATTTTTCAATTTTTTCCTGTGATATTTTGATAATGGCGGGATGCATTATATCATCGATTTTATCAACTTTTTCTTTGTCATTAAACACTGTTTCACGTAGTTTCTTTCTGTCTACGCTGCCATCAGTCAAAATATCAATACCAAATTCTTCAGTTAACATTTTTATAATTTCCGGAAGTTTGATCACTTCTCTGGAAATAATATCCATGTCAATAATATCAAAGCCCATTTCCTGGAGAATATTACTTACGGCTGTTTTACCCGTGGCAATACCTCCGGTTATTCCTAAGACCATACTATGCTCCTTTCTCAGAGTACCTATATTTTATAATTTTTTCATACTTAATGCAATACCAAAAAGAGAAAGATTTACTAATAATTTTATAAAAAAGGTATAAATTTTCAAAATTGGAAAATAATTGTTTTCATATGATATAATAAGTTAAATTTAGTATAATAAACTAAGTACAATTATCTCTTTTTTACAAACAAACTTATATATACTTATCAGAAATACTGCTGTTTTGTCTAATAAAAATTTAAAATAATTTATCATTTATAAATTAATTATAAAAAAATTTCCAAATACTTTATTTATAGATATTTATACACATCTTTAAATTATCAGACAATTTTTATTTTTGTTTTAAAGTGAAAGAATTTTCAAAATTTTTTTTGAAAAGTTGAAAATTGATGATGTGTACTTTTCAGGATATTATTTAGTAGGTGATATAGATGTATATTAATAATCGATTATTAGAAATTGTTGACTTTCTTAAGGAAAACAAAGATACCACCATAAGGGAAACTGCGGAATATTTGAATATTCTTGAACAGGCTGTAAGGTATGAAATAAACAAGCTGGATTTTATACTTGAGCTTAATAATATGCCGCTTCTCGTGAAAAATAAAAATGGAGGACTAAGTATCGGGGATTCTCTCGATCTTGATAAACTCAGGAAAATTTTAGATGAAATGAATAAAGATTCAAAGGAGGAGAGACAGAGCTTTTTAAAAGCAAAATTATTTTTTGAGAAAAAGATAAATATAACAAATTTATCAAAAAGTCTGGGAGTAAGCAGAACAACTGTAAAAAGTGATATTCTGGAATTTTCGCAGGAAACAGGGAAATACGATTTACAGCTTGAGAATAATCAGCTGTACGGTGATGAAAGCAAGATAAGAAATCTGATTTTCAAAGAATTTTTCAGGGAAATAAGCGAGCTTTATTATCAGGATTTTTCCAATGATAAAAAAATACCTGCTGTAAATATTTTTTATGCTTATCTTGCAGAGGAAAATATAATGGCAGTAAAAAAGTTCATAAGAGAAATATCAAAAGACCTGAAAAATAAAGATAATAATTTTTATGAGTACTTCTTTTCCTACATGGTAATTTCATTTTTAAGAATAAAACAGAAAAAAACAATTACAAATGTGGAAAATAAGAAGTTTCTTCAAAGTATAGAAGAATACAAAATGATATCTAATGATATCGGGGCACTTGAAGACAGTCTCGGAATAAAGTACGGGAAAAATGAAAGAATGATTTTGGCAGACTACATGCTGGGGTTCCATTCATATGCATATAATACCCTTATTTTTGAAAAATGGCTGGAGATAGAACTTTTGGTAAAAGAGCTTATAAAAAATGTAAGCAGTCAGACTAATACGGATATTTCGTCTGATGATGAGCTTCTGGAAGGGCTGCTTAACCATATAAAGCCGGCTATATACAGGATGAAGAACAGTATTTTTACAGAGGAAGATATTTATTTTGATGAAATAAAGGAGTATAAAGATCTGCTGGAAATAGTGGGGGGATCATTGAAACCGCTGGAAAAACTCATAGGAAGCAGATTTTCAAATTCGGAAAAGGCATTGTTTACGCTGCATTTTCTGGCTTCTATAGAGAGAAATACCAAAAAGACAATAAAGAGTATATTGTTAATATGCAGCGGGGGATATGGAACATCAAGGCTTGTGGCCAACAGGATGGAGAAGGAGTATGAAGTAAAGGTTATTGACGTAATATCTTATTTTGAACTTTTTGATGCAAATCTCGAAAATGTGGATATTATAGTAAGTACCATTAAAATCAAAGAGAGAGAGTTTAACGGAATACCTGTTGTAACAGTGTCGCCATTTTTTACAATTAATGATCAGAAGATACTCGGCAGCTATAATCTCATAAAAAGACAGGTGAATGAAACTGAGATAGTGGAGATACTGGATATTATTAACAAGAATATTGACAATGAAATAAAACTAAAGAATGAATTATCAAGGGGAGTATTTTTGGAGAAGAGAGAAAACGAAGATAAAGGACTTCTCAATTTTATCACAAAAGAGGAATTATGTATCCTTGACAGTGCAGCAGACTGGCAGGAATCTATAAAAACGGCAGGAAATCTGCTTTTGAAAAATAATAAAATAACAGAAAAGTATATAGATGAAATTATACATATAACAGAAACTTTCGGGGCACACTTTGTTTTTCAGAATGAAGTAGCCATACCGCACGGGGATGCCAGTAAAAACGTAAATACTTCATCGGTAAGTATACTGAAACTGAGGGAAGCTGTATTATTTCCCGGAGATAAAAGAGTATCGCTCATTTTCTTTATTTCGGCTAAAAGGAAAAAAGACCATGTAAAGAGTATAGAGGATATAATAAAATTAATGAAAAACACGGAATTTATAGAAAAAACAAATATTGTAAAAAATACAGATGAACTTTTTGATCTTATAAAATTATATCTTACGTCATAAGTATGAGATATGCAGATGTCAGAATATGATTTTGAAAATAAAATATTAAAAGGAGTTAGAAATGCTGAATAATTTTCTGGATAACAGATGTATCGAGCTGAAAAGTAATTATGACAGCTACGAGGAACTGCTTATTAATGTGAGCAGGGAGCTGTTAAAATACGGTTATGTAAAAGAAAGTTTTTTGGAAAATATTCTTGGAAGGGAAAAGCAGTATCCTACAGGATTTGAATTGGGCGGAAAATACAATATAGCAATTCCGCACACAGATATGGAAAATGTAATAAAACCTGTTATCTATATAGTTGTTCTGGATAAACCAGTGATGTTTAAAAGCGCAGAAGATGGTAAGACAGATATAGAAGTGGATATAGTTTTCGTAATATCACTTAATGAAAAAGACAAACATATAGTGGTTCTGGAAGAATTAATGAAGATATTTTCAAAAAATGATCTGTTAGAAAAAATAAAAAATTCTGAAGATAAGAATGAATTGATAAGTTTATTATATGAGGAGGAATAAAAATGAAAAAGATTTTGGTTTGTTGTGGTTCGTCAATGGTGACAAGTACTGTTGCATTAAATAATATTAAAGAGGCATGTCAGAAAGCCGGTATAGATGCTACATTTGCACAGTGTAAATTTGCTGAGGTGCCGTTTCAGATAAAAACATTTGCACCTGATTTAATAGTGCCTACAGGACCTCTGGATGAAAAATCAGCAGGAGGAGTGCCTGTGGTAAAAGGAATAGCATTTGTAACAGGTGTGGGAATAGATAAAACAATAGCGGAAATATTAGATATATTAAAGAGTTAGGGAGTGTTATATATGGAGATGGTAATAAAGGGGCTGCAGTTTATAGCGTCGCTGGGGCCGATGGTAATGATGCCGATTATTATATTTGTAATAGGATTAATATTCAGATTAAAGTTAAGTACGTTATTTAGATCGTCAATACTTGTAGGGGTAGGGTTTGCCGGGGTAAACATGACAGTAGGGTTCTTTATATCAGGTGTTTCAGGTCCGATACAGAAAATGGTTGCTTTCTGGGGATTAAGAACTGACATAATGGACGTAGGATGGCCGGCAAGAGCAGCGGCGACATGGTCGTTTCCAATGGCAGCAGTGGTAATACTTGCTGTTCTCGGAGTGAATGTGTTAATGCTTGTAATTAAGAAAACAAAGTGTGTAATGGTGGATTTCTGGAGTTATAACCACTTTATATTTACAGCGGCTCTTGTGTGGTACAGTACCCATAATGCAATTTTAGCAATAATAGGTGCAGTTTTAAGTGCTGTTATTACATTTAAGCTTGCTGACTGGACAGCACCGCTTGCAGAAAGTTATTTCGGGCTTCCGGGAGTTTCTTTTCCTACTTCAAACTCTGTTAACTTTGCACCTATAGCATGGGTAATGGAAAAAATTTATAATAAAATACCGGGATTCAGAGACTGGAATGCAAATCCCGAGCATATACAAAAAAGATTCGGAGTATTTGGGGAGCCCCTTTTCATGGGGATTGTTCTTGGGGCATTAATTGGTGTTCTTGCAAAGGAAAGTGTCGGGAATATTATGATAATAGCTATGACTACTGCTTCTGCAATGATACTCGTACCTAAGATGATGCAGGTAATAATGGAAGGACTTATGCCTTTTGCAAATGGAATCAGAGAGATACTGAATAACAAGTTTCAGGGAAATGACTTTACAATAGGGATAGATGCAGCTCTTACAATAGCTAATCCTTCTGCAATAGCTGTAGGAATATTAATGGTACCGACAACACTGATAATGGCGGCTATTCTTCCGGGGAACAGACTTCTTCCGCTTCCTGATATAGCATATATGTCAATGTGGGTAGCAGCATGGCCTGTGGCATTCCATAAGGGGAATATAGTAAGATATATAACAACAGTTATTTGTACAGCTTTAATGCTGCTTGTAGCTACGAATATGGCATTTATACATACACAGCTGGCAATGGCAGGAGGATTTGATATTCCAGCGGGTACTCTTATATCTACGGAAGATGCGGGAACACACCTTTTGAGCTGGGTATTATGGAAACTTTCTTTGTTCTTCAAATTTTAGTATATAGAAGGTGATTTTATGAAAAGTGTAACAACAGTCTGCGGAAAAATTTCCGGTGATGAGATGGGGTATACATTATCACATGAACACTTGATAGTTTCGCCGGAGATTCCTGATAAGAAGTATGATGATTACAGACTTTTAGATGTAGATTTAATGTGCGCAGAAGTGGAAAAATTCAAGGAGAAGTCTGGAAAGACAATAGTGGAGATGACTCCTCTGAATTACGGGAGAGATCCTTTGAAATATAAAGAGATCGCCCAAAGGGAAGATATAAATATAATCTGCTGTACAGGTTTTCATAAAGAGGAGTTTTTACCGAAATCTGCTTTTGAATTAAGTGAAAGTGATCTTATAAACATGCTTCTTGAAGAGATAAACAACGGGATAGACAGTACAGGTATCTGTCCCAGTGTTATAAAATGCGGAACTAGCTATAATAATATAACAGACACAGAGAAAAAATTAATAAAAGTGGTGGCAAAAGTGCATACACTTACAGGGATTCCGGTGAGTACACATTGTGATAAAGGAACAATGATGCTGGAACAGGGAGAATTTCTGGTAAAAAACGGAGTAAAATCTGAAAATATATTACTCGGACACACAGATATTCAGAAAGATGTAAATATTCAGCTGGAAGCCCTCAGAAGAGGATTTAATATCCTGACAGATCATGTGGGGCGTGAGCTTGATGATACAGATGAAGAGAGAATAAGAAGAATGGAAATAATGATCAGGGAAGGGTTCGTAAATCAGCTTTTTCTTTCGGGAGATATGGGGAAAAAAGATTACATTACGACATACGGCGGAAAACCTGGACTGGATTATATATTGGGAATATTTAAAGATAAGTTTGTCAAAGAAATAGGGAAAGAGTATTTTGATAAGATTACAAAGGATAATCCAAAAAGATTTTTCAGCTTTTAATTAAATGCAAAGTGTAAAAATATTATTTGTAAACTTTATAAAAATGAGAGGAGCCGGAGATGAAAATATCATCATTTAAGATATATGAGGTAAAGCCAAGATGGATTTTTATAAAAATAATAACTGATGAAGGAATAGAAGGCTGGGGAGAGATGATTTCAGGGACTAAGACTGAAGCAGTCACAGCCTGTGCCAATGAAATGTGCAAAAAAATAATAGGACGTGATCCTTTTGATATAGAAGCACTGTGGCAGGAATTATACAGATCTTTCTTCAGGGGCGGGCCTATAAATATGACTGTAATTTCAGGAATAGAAACAGCTTTATGGGATATAAAAGGAAAATATTATAATATGCCTGTTTATGAATTCCTTGGAGGAAAAGTAAGGGATAAACTGAAAGTGTACTCGTGGATTGGCGGAGACAGACCTAATAATGTGGCAGAGGAAGCTAAACAGCGTTTTGATCAGGGATTTACAGCTGTAAAAATGAATGCTACAGAGGAACTTCACTATATAGATTCATATGAAAAAGTAGATCAGGTTTTGGAGAGAATAAATTCTATAAAGGAACTGCTTGGTAATAAGGTACAGGTGGGTATCGACTTTCACGGAAGAGTCCATAAGCCTATGGCAAAAATCCTTATTAAAGAACTGGAACCTTTCAGACCGATGTTTATAGAAGAACCTGTACTTCCTGAGAATTGGGATGCAATAATTGATATAGCGAAAAATTCTCCTATCCCTATAGCCACAGGTGAAAGATTAAGCACAAGATGGGAGTTTAAGAGACTGTTTAATAATAATTCCGTGGATATAATTCAGCCGGATGTAGCACTTGCAGGGGGAATACTGGAAACAAGAAAAATAGCAGCTGCAGCAGAAATGTATGATATAGCAGTGGCACCGCATGCACCTTACGGATCGATAGCTCTTGCGGCAACATTACAGCTTGATATGTGTACACCGAATGTATTTATACAGGAGCAGAGCCTTGGAATTCATTATAACAAAGGATTTGACCTGATAGATTTCGTAAAGAATAAAGAGATATTTATGTTTAAGGATGG
This sequence comes from Sebaldella sp. S0638, assembly GCF_024158605.1. Lineage (NCBI taxonomy): Bacteria > Fusobacteriati > Fusobacteriota > Fusobacteriia > Fusobacteriales > Leptotrichiaceae > Sebaldella > Sebaldella sp. S0638. Next base: position 61,340 of record NZ_JAMZGM010000014.1, read on the forward strand.
TTATCTGGATGTCCCTGAAAAGCCGGGACTGGGAATAGAAATAGATGAAGACCTTGTAAAGAAAGTAGCAGCAGAAGGACTTGTATGGTCTAATCCAAAATGGAAAAACTATGACGGAACTATAGCTGAATGGTAGAATCTAACGTCTGGAGGAAAAATGGAAAAGTCAAAAATAACCGGAATTTTGAGAGGGATAAGAAAAGAAGATATTTTGAAAGTCGGGGAAATACTTATAAAATATAATATCAAGGACTTTGAGGTGACATATAATACCAAGGATTCACTGGAAATAGTAAAAATGCTGAAAAAAGAGTTTCCTGATGCAAGAATAGGGATGGGAACTATATTAAGTGCAGATGATTTGAAAAAAGCCGAGGAAGCAGGGGCTGAATTCATTCTGACGCCGTCTGTAAATGAAGAAGTGCTGAAATATTCGAGAGAGAGAAATATAGATATAATACCGGGAGTTTTTTCGCCGAGTGAAGTTGCCCTTGCTTTGAGATATGGATTTAATTATCTGAAATTATTTCCTGCAATTGATCTTCCTGATTCTTATATAAAGAATCTGAAAGGGCCGTTTGATAATGTAGAGTTTATGGCCGTCGGAGGAGTGGAAAAAGGTAATATAACTGATTTTTTCAGAGCAGGATTCGTATCTGTAGGAATGGGGTCAAGCCTTATAAAAAAAGCTTACTTGGAAAATCAAGACTGGGAAAGTATGGGAAAACATGCTAAAGAGATAAAAAATATTGTAGAAAGCATGTAAATTTTTTGAAAAATAAATGGAAATAATAAAAGGACTATGCTGAAAGATGGGCGGTGTAGTCCTTTTTTGTATTGTTAATTTATTTATTAAATAAACATTTGATTTTAAAAAGTAAAATATTGTGTTATAATTAATGTCGAAGGGTTAGTTATAAAAAAAATTGATTTTACAATATATATGTTGTATAATTTAGGGGCGGTAATGAGAATAATATTATCTGAAAAAGCAAGGTCGAACCTTGAAAAATTGAGGAAAGAGAATAAGTCTGACTATGAAAAAGTTATCAGAAAAATTTTTCAGTATCTCGATATTGGTAAATATGAGAATGGGTTAGATTTATTAAAAAGTAATAATCAAATTAAAACAATCAGAAGGAAAAACGGAATTTATCAGCTTTATGAACTTAGAATTATGAATAAAAATAATTTTAGGATATTCTTTCATTTAGCTGTTAATACAATTATTCTTGGAGTTGTGAAAAAGAAAGTAAATTCATTCGATAATGATTTCTTTTCCAAGCTTGAGATAGAATTATCCGATATTTTAGATAAGGGGTGAATAATATGGAGTTTAACAAATATTTGCAGGAAGTCTTCAAAGAAGATGAGGAATTGAAATATAATTTTGAAATAAATTCTATAAAAGATAATTTGATAAAGCAGGTTTTCGATTATAGAAAAAGGGAAAATATGACACAGTTGGAACTGGCAAATAAAATAGGTGTAAAACAGCAGGTAATCTCAAGGTTTGAAAAGGGAAACAGTAATGTAAGTCTGGAATTTCTTTCGAAACTGACATATGTAATCGGGCATCTGGAATTGAAACGTGAAGATATAGATTTATCTTTAGAAAGAGATGACCTGCTAAGTGTGACATCTAAAATAATATCAATAAAAAATGTCAAAAGAAAAAATAAAAAGAAGAGACCGGCTGTTAAATACGGAGTTGATTTTGATTTATGGGAAATGTAAAAATGTTGAATAAAGGATATACATTTATACAGAGCAGCATAAGGCTGATAAAAAAGAATGAATCAGTTGAAAACAAGGATTTTGTTTTGGAAATGGGTGTAAAAATTGTAAAAAATAAAAAACAGCAGTTTGATAAAGCTGTTATAATATATACTTTTATGATTCGGCCTGCTAAAAATTGTAACTATGAAATACTTGTGATTTTGAGAAGTAATTTAGAGTTCAAAGGGACAGACATAGAGGAAAAAGAAAGAATTTTGAGACGTGAAGCACCGCTTTTACATTTTGAAGTAGCAAAACTTGAGTTTGACAGTTTACTTTATAAAGTTTTTAAAGAAAATATCCCGGCATATGAACTTGACATTTTTGAACTTTTGGAAAATGAAGAAAAAGACGGGACTTTATATTTTCCAGAAGAATTTTTTAAGAATTTTGAATAGAATCTGTATGATGAGAACGTGAATTTCCCGTGAAACATACTGTGATGATAAAAGGACTATACTGAAAATAAACAGCATAGTCCTTTTTTGAATTATATATATTTGTATTTATTCAAAATATTGAGTTTTTAAAATGAATATTGCACAGATAGTTTTCCTGAAAGATCGGTTATGACAGCCTTGCAGTCTTTAAGATAAAATGCGGTAAGTGCTGGATTATCCCATGTCTGATAGATGCTTTTCACCAGTTTATTTTGATTAATAATTTTCTTTTTTATTATTTCAGAATCAGAAAAAATAACTTTGCCTGAAATTCTCAGCCATTTCATATTATTTGATAAAACTGATAATTCTATATACGGTGATTTTTGGAGTTCCATATACACTTCTTTCTTTGTTCCTGTACAAAACCACAGCTTATTATCATATTCAAACATAAACTGGAACGGTCTTACTTTAGGCTTGTTATCCAGACCTGCGGTAGCCAGAAACTGTACAGGATTTTGAATTAAAAATTCTATTACTTCTTTCATACTATCACTCAGATACAACAGTAAAACGTTCTTTGATGTGTTTTCCCTGCTCTGCTTCGTCGATCATAGCTACGGCGTAATCTGCATAGCTTATAGTGCTTAGTCCCTGACTATTAACCATAAGTTCCTCTCCGCCTGCTTGGTATTTTCCTGTGCGTTCACCGTCAGCAGAAAAATCAGCCGAAGGGCTTAGATATGTCCAGTTAACGTCATTTCTTGTTTTAAGCGAGTCAAAAGCTTCAGACATATTTGATGCCAGTGGTTTGAACATATCAGGGAAGTCAGGTGTGTTCATAAGACGGACTTTATGTTCCGGATCTACATATAAACTTCCTGCCCCTCCTACAACGATTAAACGGTTAGGCTTACCAGACAAAATATCTGAAAGATGACTAAGCGAAGTTTTATGCAAAAACAGCTGGTCTTCTGCCCAGACTCCGAATGCGTCTATAATAACTGTAGTGCTATAGTAAAGTAGGAACACCAAAATCTAAACAATGATATAATAAAAAAAGAAAGAGGTGTTTTGAAAT